>JAJZUN010000050.1 GCA_021848555.1 Pseudomonadota bacterium
GGATCGGTGCTGTTGCCGCCGACGCCGTGGCAGCGGTCGCAGCGCTGCGCCAGTTCTTCGACGGTCATCGGCTTGCGCACTTTCGGCGCCTGCGGCGCCTGATTGGCATAATAGGCCGCCAGGTTCTTGGCGGC
Organism: Pseudomonadota bacterium; assembly: GCA_021848555.1. The sequence continues at coordinate 135 of JAJZUN010000050.1, forward strand.
GGTTTCGTCGACCGAGGCCGCCGGCGCTTTCATCGCATCGTCCTTGCGCGTGCCGTCCTTGTAGCCTTTCATCGCATCCATGAAATATTGCGCATCCTGGCCCGCAAGGCTGGGTGCGGTGCCGGTGCTCACGCCGCCTTCGCCATGGCAGCCGGCGCAGGCAACGGCGGCAGTCTTGCCCGCCGCCTGGTTACCCGGCGATGGCGTCTTCGCCTTGGCGGGCTTTTGCAAAGCGTAGAACAGCGCGATGCTGTCCAGTTCTGCATCGGTAATCGCGGACACCAGGGTCTTCATCATGTCGTGCTTGCGCTGACCGCTCTTGTAGGCTTTGACCGCGGCAATCAGGTATTTCGGATCCAGACCGACCAGGTTGGGCATGCCGGCCACTTTGCTGATCCCGATATCGCCATGACAGCCCGCGCAGCCTGCGGCGGCGGCCTTGCCGGCGCTCACCGGATCCGGCTTTGCCGCGCCGGCCTTGGCGCTGGGCGCGGGCGCTGGCTGCGCCGGGTCCAGATTGGCGTAGTAGGCCGCCACTTTCACCAGCGCATCGTCGCTCAGGAATTTGACCGCGTTGTTCATCGGCGTATTGCCGCGGCCGCCCAGCTGGTAGACGCGCATTTCCAGGTACAGGTAGCCCGGCCGCTGGCCGGCGATATTCGGCATGTCCTTGTCCTTGGCCTTGCCCAGGCCGTTCAGGCCATGGCAGCTCGCACACGAGGCTTCGGCCACGCGCTTGCCTTCGGCGATATCCTGGGGTGTGGCCAGCGCCGCGCGCAGATCGTTGCCGGTGCTGGCGCCAGCTCCGCTTGCGGTGGCTGGCGCCGCGCTCGCCGGCAGCACCCCGGAAAACACTATGCCCGCGGCAAGAAGACCGGAAACCAGAATTTGCGCGCTTCGCTTCATCGGTGTTCCTTCAAACGTTCGTCAAAATCCACAATATTCGACACCCGCGAGATCAACCATCGCTGGATTCCGCTGTCTGAAAACGGGGGTAAGCCTAACGGTTTGCGCCGGCGCTGTTCTATTCAGCAAACCGCGTGATTTTAACATGAACAAAGATTGTCCGCAGATGCAGCGATCGCACCAAACTGCCGCCGCCGGCCTAGTCCGGCCCTTCGCGCTGCGCACCGCGCACCGCCAGCATCGCCGCTTCCATGCGGCTGCGCACATGCAGCTTCTCCAGGATATTGGTGATGTAATGCTTGATCGTCTTCTCCGACAGGTGCAGGCGCTCGCCGATCTCGCGGTTGGTCAAGCCCTGTACCACCAGTTTCAGAATTCCGGACTCGCGCTCGGTCAATCCTTCGAGCGGATCCTGCGGTGCCGGGCTGCGCGTCAGCGTGACCAGAATTCCCGCCGCAAGCGACGGCGTGACGTAGACCTCGCCGTGAGCCACCGAACGCACCACGCGCGCCAGCTCGTGCGCGGAGACGCCCTTGAGCACATAGGCACGGGCGCCCGCCTTGAACGAGGCCAGCAATTTGTCCTCATCTTCGGCTACCGTCAGCATCAGCACCTTGGTGGCGGGATTTGCAGCCCTGATCTTTTCCGCGGTGGCTATGCCGCCCCAGCCGGGCATGGTGATGTCGAGCATGGCGACGTCCGGAGCCAGGTCGCACGCCATGCGCAGGGCATCCTCGCCGCAGGACGCCTGGCCGACGACGTCGAAATCCGGCTCCGCGGCGAGGGAGTGGACCACGCCCTCGCGAAACAGCGGATGATCATCGGCTACCAGGATGCTGATTTTTTCAGACATCGCTGCGCTCCAGTTGTGTCAGGGGAAGCGAGGCGCGCACCACGGCGCCCCGGCCGGGCGCGCTCTGCACCTCGAATTCGCCGCCCAGCAATTCGACCCGTTCGCGCATCCAGTCTAGCCCGAAATGGCCGTCCACCTTCAGCGCGCCGGGATCGAAACCGGGGCCGTCGTCCGCCACTTCGACGCTCACCGCGCCGTCCGAGCCCGTCACCGACACGCGCTGATTGCGCCCGCCGCCATGGCGAAAGCCGTTGGCCAGCGACTCCTGCAGCACCCTGAACAGGGTGATTCTCACCGGCAGCGGGGACGATACCGGGGCGTTGCGAAGCGTGACCGGCACGGCGACGCCGGTCTTGCGCTGATGGTCGGCGGCGGCACGCTGCAGGGTTTCGGCCAGCGACAGCTGCTCGATTTCCGGCAGCTGCAGCCCGCGCAGGATGGAACGCATATCGGTGAGCGCGGACTGCAGCGCCGACTGCACCGTGCGGAACTCCTCGCTCACATTGCCGTCCCGGCCTAGCGAATGCTCGCAGTTCCCGCACACCTCACCCAGCGCGCCGATGCGCATCGACGCCAGCGCCAGGCCCTGACCCGGCCCGTCGTGCAGATCCGTGGCGATGTTGCGCAGGAATTGTTCGTTCAGCGCCATGGTGCGGGCCGCCGCGCGATTGATCCGGTCGTGCAGATGTTCGTTCTGCGCCAGCAGCGCGGTGAGCTGATCGACCTTTTCGTTGAGTTCCCGCTGGGTTGCCGCGATGGTGTCGTTCGCCTTCCTCACCAGGGTGGCAAGCAACACCAGCATCGCCAGAGTGATGGTCCCATGCACGCCCCAGCTGCGCAGCTGCGCTGCGTGCACGCTTTGCTCCAGGCCCTCGGCGGTATTGAAAAACCCCGCGACCGCGAGCACCGCCCGGTCACCTTCGGAACGCAGCGGGGTGTAGGTCTCGATCAGGCGCGGCCATCGGCTGTTCTTGAAGACTTTTACCAGTTCAGCCTTCTCCACGATGCGCGAGCGCACCTCGCCCGAAAACGCCAATGCCAGCGGTTGCTCCATCGAATAGATGGTCCCCACGGCGGAGGGATCGGTGCTGTCGTAAATGATCCGGCCGTTGCGCCCCCAAATCTTGAGCGCCACGATGTGTTCGCCCAAATGCGTCCCCGACAGCATGCGGTCCAGCGCGACCCGGTCGGCATCGTCCAGACGGTCGCTCGCGCCCAGGGACTGTACGTGAGGGGAAATCGCGCCGTCCAGGTACATTTTGGTAACGATGCCGGTGCCGCTGATCACGCCGGTTTCGATCTGGCTGCCCACCCAGGTGCCGATCAGCGCCATTCCGCCGAGCAGTATCAGGACTCCGATCAACAAGAACCGGTGGACGAGACTGAGCCTGGAAAACACATTCATAGTGGAGCAAGTTTATCCCAAGAACCCGCTGCGAATTGCATTTGCAACGGGCCTCTTTGGGGAGACCTCTGCGCACTTTGAAACAGCGTCTCGACCTTCGAACATGGGGCGGGTCTCCTCAATCCCGCGCCGTGGATGCAAGCGCGCCATCCGCGCTATCTATCTAGATTCCCTGCAATTCCCTCACCTTGCCGCGATGGCAGAGCGGCCGCGGCCTGCGATCGCCGCCGCCCAAGGTCTCAGACCTAAGTCGCGCCGGCCGGTCCGAAATAGCGCCCTGAGTCCGTTGTGATGCGCCGCCTGACTCCGCATCATGCAATCCAGGGAACAAAAAGAAGAGCCATGTCTGCGCGCTGCCTCATCTGCTCGAGAATCCTGATTTCGTCGGCTATCCTGGCCGCGGCCCTGGCGTCCTGGCCCGGCGCGATCTCCGCGGCAATTACCTCAAGCACCCGGCCGACCGTCTACGAAGCCATACTGGAGGCGCCGGGCCGGGCGACGCCGGAGATATCGACGGACGAAATGCGGGCGATTTTGTCCAAGGGCGGCGCCATCGTGTTTGATGCACGGCCGAAAGACGAATACGCCATCGCGCATATTCCGGGCAGCATCAATCTGGACGAAAAACAGTTGGGGCGCTTCACCCAGACCTATGCCGACCCGACCGCGGCCATGGTCGTGTATTCCAACGGGCCGTTTTGCGACCTGGCCCGCTCCAAATCCGCCGAACTCGTCCGCATGGGCTATACCAATGTCAGCCGCTACCAGCTCGGCCTGCCGCTGTGGCGGATTCTCGGCAACGCCGCGGAAACCACGCTGGAGGGTTTTCGCCAGATCTTTCGCGCCGGCAACACGGTGATCGTGGATGCGCGCAAGCGCGCCGAATACGCGGCGGGCACCGTACCCACCGCGCAAAGCATCCTTGCGGGCGAGGCGGGCAAGGCGAAACTGGATCGCCGGCTGCAGTACCTGGACCCGAATACGCGCATCGTCGTGTTTGCGAACAGCGCGCGGGAAGCGCGCGGCGTGGCCGAAGAAATCTCGCGCAATGCGTACCCGAACAGCAGCTATTTCGGCGGCAGCTATCAGCAATTGAAACGCGAGAATTTTTTTCTGGAACGCATCCCCTCCCCTTACTTCTTAGACGGTCTTAACCGCTGACCTGAAAGGCAACCATGCCCAAGCATATCGTTCGGTTGATTACCCTGCTGGTCACCCTGCTCGCCGTAGCGGCGATCGCCAAGCCGTTCCTGACGGTAGATTCGTTCTACCGCTTCGGCCATTACCGCGCCGACTCGGTCACCGAAATCGCCGAAAAGGAGCCCGTCTACCAGACCCCGCGCTATTGCCATGGCTGCCACACCGAGCGCCGGGCCCAATGGTCGGCCGGGAGCCACAAGACCGTCATTTGCGAGGTCTGCCATGGTCCGGCCCAGGGCCACCCCCAGAATGGCAAGCTGGCTATCCCCGCGGACACGGTAAGACTGTGCACCCTGTGCCATGAGGCCATGCCGGGAAGGCCCGCGACGCAGCCGCAGATTCAGGTTGCGCAGCACTCAGGCGGCCAGCAATGCAACGTTTGCCATAACCCGCACTCGCCCAAGATTTCTACCGCCGCCGCGAAAGTAAGCGGCAACGCTGCCGCCGGCAAAGACAGCGCAGCCGCCTGCTCCGGCTGTCACGGCGCCGACGGCAACAGCCCGAACGATACCTGGCCGAATCTGGCCGGACAGAACGCGGCCTATCTGGCGCGAATACTCGCCGCGTACAAGTCCGGCGACCAGAATGACGCCGCCATGACGCCGCTGGCACAGGCGTTGAGCGACGCCGAGATTCAGAATCTGGCGGCTTACTACGCCGGCCTGAACTGCAAGGCAGGCACCGGCGGAAAGCCGGTCGGCGATGCCGCTGCGGGCGAAGCCCTGGCCGCCAATTGCGTCGCCTGCCACGGACAAGCCGGCCGCGGCGGCAATCCCGCCTGGCCGAAGCTGGCCGCGCAAAAGCCCGGCTATCTGGTGAACGTGCTCAAGGCGTTCAAGGCAGGGCTGCGCAAGGATCCGATGATGGCGGGCGCCGCCAAGAGCCTGAGCGACACCGACATCGCAAACCTCGCTGCCTACTATGCGGCGCAGAGCTGTCAGTCCACCAAGTAAGGGAAGGCGAAACCATGAAAAAAGAAGATTCAGCACCAACCTTGGCGGCGCGGCGCGCTTTTCTCGCGAAGCTCGGCGGCGCCGCGACCTGCGCCGGCGCGGCGCTGGGCGCAGCCTCGCTGGGTGTCGTGCCCATGGTTGCGGCAAAACCCGAGGTCACGCCTGACGCCGCGTCGTTTCCCACCAAGGATTACGACTGGACCAGGCACCAGTGGGGCTTCGGGGTGGATGCCACGAAATGCATAGGCTGTCTGCGCTGCGTCGAGGCGTGCAAGCGCGAAAACGACGTCCCCGCCAACGCGCATCAGTTCCGCACCTGGGTGGAGCGTTATGTCCACATCGAGGGCGACGCCGAAGTGCACATCGACAGCCAGCAGGACCCGGTCAACATCGAGGCGTCCGGCTCGGAAAAGACCTTCCGCTTCGCCAACCGCTACAAGGACGCCAAGGTGGACAAGGCGTTCTTCGTGCCCAAGCTGTGCAACCACTGCACGCATCCGGCCTGCGTACAGGTATGCCCGACCGGCGCGACTTATAGGACCCAGGACGGCGTGGTGCTGATCGACCATGGCTATTGCATCGGCTGCAGATACTGCGTGCAGGCCTGCCCCTACGGCGCACGCTACTTCGACGAGGAAAAAGGCGTATCGGACAAATGCACCTGGTGCTATCACCGCATCACCAAGGGACTGCAGCCGGCATGCGTCGAGGTGTGCCCGGTCGGTGCGCGCCTGTTCGGCGATCAGAACGACAAACAGAGCCGGATCAGCCTGTTCATACGCAATAACCGGGTGCAGGTGCTCAGGCCGGAATCGGGCAACGCACCGAATGTTTTCTACGTTGGCATCGACAAAGAGGTTAACTAATGGAACCGGTCATTCAATTCGCCCCCTACACGGGCTGGGTTTATCCGAACGAAACGGTATTCGAATGGTCGGTGCTGATTGCCGTCTATCCTTATCTCACCGGGCTGGTCGCGGGCGCATTCACCGTGTCCAGCCTGTATCAGGTGTTCGGCTTCCAGCGGCTGAAGCCGGTGGCGCACATGGCCTTGCTGACCTCGCTCAGCTTCATGATTTTCGTGCCCACGCCGCTGCTGCTGCACCTCGGCCATCCGGAGCGCGCCTTCAATTCCACGATCACGCCGCATCTGACCTCGGCCATGGCGATGTTCGGCTTCTTTGCGAGCTTCTACGTCGCGCTGCTGATACTCGAGGGCTGGTTTGCCTACCGCCCGTTCATCATCGAGCAGGCGCAAAAGAGGACGGATCTGCTGGGACGCTTCTATCGCCTGCTGACGCTGGGCTCCTACGACGTTTCGGAGCATGCGATGGGTTACGATAGAAAATGGATTTTCGCGCTGGCGGTCATCGGCATTCCCGCGGCGCACGGCCTGCACGGTTATGTCGGGTTCATGTACGGCTCGCTCAAGTCGCGCGAATGGTGGTCCTCCGATCTGATGCCGGTCATTTTCCTGTTCTCCGCGATCATTTCCGGCGTTTCGCTGCTGGCGGTGCTCTACGTCGCGTCGTGCAAGATGCGCAAGATCGCGGTGGATCTGGCCTGCCTGAAAGGCCTCGCGTACACGATCTGGGCTTTCATCATGGTGGCGCTGGTGCTCGAAGGACTGGAATTCGCCAATATCGTCTACAAAGGCCGCGAAGGCGTGGACATGATCATGCAGTACGTGACCGGGCCGCTGTTGATTCCCTACTTCATCCTGCAGTTCGCCGTCGGCGCCATCACGCCCTTCCTCTGGCTGTCCTACATGATCTGGCGCGGGACCACCGGCAGGACTTTGGTGATCGGGGTCACCGTGTGCGCCTGCCTGGTGCTGTTTTCGGTGTTCATGATGCGCTGGAACGTGGTCATCGGCGGGCAGGAAATATCCAAGACCGGCAAAGGGCTGCTCTCGTATCACCTGCCTTTCTTCGGCAAGGAGGGCGCGCTGGTGGCGATCCTGCTGACCATGGCGCCGCTCGGCCTGCTGTACGTGTTGACCCGGCTGTTTCCTCCCTGGTCGGATACGGCGACGCACGCCCACTCCTGATATGCAGCCGCGGAAGCGCAGAGCAGGTTCCAGACCACACCGCGGCGAGGCCTAGGCTGGCAGGCGGTTTCGATTGGCTTGATTTTCAATCTCAACGTGAAAGGAAGATGAAATGAAACGCATGATGATCCTGGCGGGAGCGGTTGCGGCACTGATGGCCGGCGGGCAGGTAGCGGCCGCGGACGGCAAGGCGGTATTCGACAAGAGCTGCAAGGGCTGCCATACGGGGATGAAGCCGAAGATGGGCGACAAGGCCGCCTGGGCGCCGCTGATCGCGCAGGGCGCCGACGCTCTGACCGCGGCCGTGATGAAAGGCAAGAAGCCGATGCCGCCCAAGGGCGGGGCCGCGAGCGAAGCCGATGTAAAAGCCGCGGTCGAGTACATGATCAGCCAAAACAAGTAATACCGGACGGTGCCGATCTGTCGTCGGTACCCGAGCGGCTACCCGCGACACCCGGTTCACGGCTCGCTGCAGCGCGGGCCGTGAATCGCTGTTTCCGCTATATTGTCATGCTAGTCATCCACCTGGCGCGGCGTGGGCAGATATGGTCAAGCATCTCGAAATCTTCGGCCTGGTTCAAGGCGTGGGCTTTCGCTACCACTTCAGCGAACAGGCGCAGTGGCTGGGCATCAGCGGCTGGGTGCGCAACCGCCGCGGCGGCAGCGTCGAAGCGATGATCGCAGGCACGCCCGAAGCCGTGGAGGCGATGCTCACCTGGGCGCGGCGCGGTCCGGCGGCCGCGCGGGTGGAGCGCATCGACGTCAGCGAAACCGAAGGCGCGTTCTCCGGCTTCGAACTGCGCTCTACCGAGTAGGCCGCGGCCTCAGGGGTAGACCACCTGCACATTTTCCGGCCGCAGCCATTCCCGCAACGACTGCATCAGGGCGTCGTCCAGCCTGACGCGCCAGTCGTCGCCGAGGCGCATTTCGCAGCTCGCCGCGTCGTTGTGATAGCAGACGCACACCGGGCAGCCGCCTTTGCGGTAGGGCGCGAGCAGGTCCTTGAGCCGGGCGGCCACGGCCGCGGCGGAGCCCGCCCGGCTGGCCTCGCCGTTGATCGACAGGCGTATCGCCTTGGCGAAGTGGCTGCGTGCGGCCGCCAGGTCGTAGATCCGGTCGGCGATGATGCGCATGAAGCTGACATCGCCCTCCTCGCCTGCCGCGGCCCGCCGCACGATTTTCAGCTTGGCTTCGATCACCAGCAGGTTGTCCTCCTTGCACAGGTCCCGGTACTGGTCGAACACCTCGTTGTAAATGGTGACTTCCTGGGCGGCGCTGCCGTCGCTCAGATTGAGGATCACCATGCGCCCGCTCTGCGTCCTCTGGATGCGCACCGACTCGACCACGCCGGCGATGAGCTGGCTGCGTTGCTGCTGCTCGAAGCTGGCGCCGGGCTGCAGGCTCTTGAGCGAACTGCGCACGAAGCGCTGCACCTCGGCGCGGTAGGCGCTGAACGGATGCCCGGAGAGATAAAAGCCGAGGCTCGCTTTTTCCTCCTTCAGCACGCGCCCCTCGTCCCAGCGCTCGGCGCCGATCAGCGCCGGGCGCTCGGCACCCGCGCCGCCTGAGTCGCCGAACAGGTTGACCTGCTGCGCATGGCGCTCGCGCTGCTCCGCCGCCTCGAGCGCGATGCCGACCGAGGCGAACAGGCCGGCGCGGTCCGGGTTGATGCAATCGAACGCCCCGGCGCGCACCAGCGCCTCGACCACGCGCCGGTTGACCACGCGCTTGTCGATGCGCTCGCAGAAATCGAACAGGTCGCGAAACGCTCCTCCCTGCTCGCGCGCGCGCACGATGGCGCCGATCGCGGATTCCCCCGTGCCTTTCACCGCGCCGAGGCCGTAGCGGATGCTGGTCTCGTCCACCGGCACAAACCGGTAGGCGCCGCTGTTGATGTCGGGCGGCAGCACCTTCAGGCCATTGGCCAGCGCGTCGACGTAGATGCTGTGCGCCTTGTCGGTGTCGTCCATCACCGCCGACAAGTTGGCCGCCATGAATTCTGAGGGGAAATGCGCTTTCAGGTAGGCAGTCTGGCACGCGACCAGCGCGTAGGCCGCCGCGTGCGACTTGTTGAAACCATAGCCGGCGAACTTCTGCATCAAGTCGAACAGTTCGTTGGCTTTCTTTTTTTCCAGGCCGTTCTTCTCCGCGCCGGAGACGAAAATGTCGCGCTGCTGGTCCATTTCCTCCTGATTCTTCTTGCCCATGGCGCGGCGCAGCAGGTCGGCGCTGCCCAGGCTGTAGCCGCCGATCACCTGCGCGATCTGCATCACCTGCTCCTGGTAGACCATGATGCCGTAGGTCGATCCGAGTATCGGCTGCAGGCGCGGATCGACGTATTCGACCCGCTGCCTGCCGTGCTTGCGTTCGATGAAATCGGGAATCAGGTCCATCGGGCCGGGACGGTACAGCGCCACCAGCGCGATGATGTCCTCGAAGCGGTCCGGACGCGCCTGCTTCAGCAGGTCGCGCATGCCGCGCGATTCGAACTGGAACACGGCGGTGGTGTTGGCCCCGGCGAAAATCTTGTAGATCGCGGGATCGTCGAGCGGGATCGTCTCCAGCAGGAAATCCGGCCGCGGCTCGCCGTAGCGGCGAGCGCGGATATGGCGCATGGCCCAGTCGAGGATGGTGAGCGTGGTCAGGCCGAGAAAGTCGAATTTCACCAGGCCGACGGCTTCGACATCCTTCATGTCGAACTGCGACACCACGCTCTCCGCGCCCTGCGCCGTGTACAGCGGGCAGAAATCGGTGAGCTTGCCCGGCGCGATCAGCACGCCGCCCGCGTGCATGCCGACGTTGCGCGTCAGGCCTTCGAGCTGGCCGGCGAGCGCGAGCAGTTCGCGCGTCTCCTCGTCGTTTTGCTCGCGCTCGGCGAGGCGCGGCTCCATCTCGCGCGCCATCTCCAGCGTGATCAGTTTTCCCGGCGCGAACGGAATCAGCTTGGCCAGTTCGTCGGTGCGCCCGTAGTTCCATTCCATCACGCGGCCGACGTCGCGCACCACCGCCTTCGCCGCCATGGTGCCGAAGGTGGCGATCTGCGACACCGACTGGGCCCCGTATTTCTTCTTCACGTACTCGATCACCCGGTCGCGGCCGTCCTGGCAGAAATCGATGTCGAAGTCGGGCATGGACACCCGCTCCGGATTGAGGAAGCGCTCGAACAGGAGGTCGTAGCGCAGCGGGTCGAGATCGGTGATGCCGAGCGAATAGGCGACCAGCGAACCCGCGCCCGAGCCGCGCCCGGGGCCTACCGGCACGCCGTTCGCCTTGGCCCAGTTGATGAAGTCGGCGACGATCAGAAAGTAGCCGGAGAAACCCATCTGGGTGATGGTCTTGATCTCGAACGCGAGGCGCGCGCGATACTCGGGCTCGCGCCGCGCGCGCTGCTCGTCGTCCGGAAACAATTTCGCCAGCCGCAGCGTGAGGCCCTGCCCCGCCTGCTGCGCCAGATAGTCCTCCAGGCTCACGCCTTCCGGGGTGGGAAACGGCGGCAGCTTGCTCTTGCCGAGTTCCAGCGTGAGATTGCAGCGGCGCGCGATTTCCACGCTGTTG
>JAJZUN010000051.1 GCA_021848555.1 Pseudomonadota bacterium
GAGGTGGCCCGCGAACTGAACAGCGTCAACCCGACGACCGAGCGCCCCTACGACTACGTCTTCCTTGGGCGCCTGCCCTCGGTCAAGTTGTCGAATGTGTTTGTCGATCTGCGCAGCCGCAAGATCGAGGGCAAAGACCACGGCGATCATTTGTTCTTCAGGTACCGCGCGCAGCCTGCGACTCCCGCGAAGGCGACCTTGCTCGGGGCAGAGATTGCCCGCTTCGAGGAGTATCTCAGGATGCTGAAGATCCCCTACGAGGCCACGATAGAAGCGAAGAACGATTTCGGACAGGCGACGCGCACGGCGTTCACGGTTTGCGCCCCGCTTCCCTGCGAACTCAATATCCGCGCCGATTACGACAAGTCGTCGGTTGAGATCGAACTGGTCAACGTCCGGCGCCCCGGGCGCCTGCGGCGCCGGATCGAGGCGAAGGCGCTAGACGGCCTGGTGGACGATCTGGCGCGCTACATCCTTGGCGTCGACGACGATTTCGAAAAAATACTGGACCGCCGCTGAAGCCAGCCTTCGGCATGCTGACGCGGCCTGAGTCCGGGAACATCCACAGGGGCACCGGTTGCGTGCTCAAACGGCACCGAGTTCGAACCCGGCTTGGCGGCGCAGGTCGCGCGAGGCCTCGCCCGCGAGCAGCCGGATGAAACGCCGCGCCGCTTCGGGGCTGGCCGCAGCGGCGCATACACCGGCGGAATAGACCGTCGCCAGCTCGAATTCGCGCGGCAGCAGACCGGCCAGCACCACGCCCGGCGTATTCTTGATTTCCGTGACCTGGGTGCATCCGACCAGGCGCGCGCCTTGGGCCAGCGCCAGTTCGCGCATGGCCGTGGCGCCGTTCGGATAGGTCTTGAGGCGCGCCTGGACTTCGCCGCGTATGCCGAGTCGGTCCAGCACGCCTGCAAAGTGTATGCCTGCGGTGGCCTTGTGCGGATCGGGAAAGTAGATGCCTTCGGCGGCGAGCAGGGCGCGGCGCAGGGTGCCTGCGCTGGCGATATCCGGCAGGGGGTCGGCTGCGCGCACGGCAATGCCGGTGCGCACGCGGCCGAGGTCGGCGCAACTGTCGGGCAGCAGCTGGCCGCCGGCCGCGAGTTCGGCGATCAGCGCCTGGGTCAGGATGACGAGGTCGGCGGGCGCGCCGGATAGCAGCTTGGCCTTCATCGCGCCGACCGCGCTGAAAGTGCAATCGAGTTCGTATCCGCTGGCGGCGCGGAAAGCGCCGGCCAGCCCGTTCACCACGCTTTGCGCGGCGCCGCCGCTCAGGATGTGCAAATGCATCGAATATTCCCGGTAAATGGAAACTTGCCGCAGCGGCTCAATCCACCTTGGCGCCGGACAGTTTCACCACCCCGGCCCATTTGGCGATGTCCTCGCGCAGGTATTGCGCGAACTCGTCCGTGCTCATGTTCATCGGTGCGGCGCCCTGCTTGGCCCAGGCTTCCTTCACTTCGGCGCTGTTCACGATCTTCCTGATTTCCGCGTTCAGGCGCTCGAGGATCGGCTTCGGCGTTGCCGCCGGCGCCATGATCCCCAGCCAGATCGCCGCTTCGTAGCCGGGCACCCCGGCTTCGGACACCGTGGGCGCGTCCGGCAGCACCGGCGAGCGCGATTTGCCCGTGGTGCCCAGGGCTTTCAGTTTTCCGGCGCGCACGTTGGGCGCCATGGTGGTGATCGCGTCGAACATCATTTGCACCTGACCGCCGAGGACGTCGGTGCGCGCCCCCGAGCTGCCCTTGTAGGGAACGTGCACGATGTCCAGGCCGGCCATCGCTTTGAACAGTTCGCCCGCCATGTGATAAGGCGTGCCGGGCCCCGATGAAGCGTAGTTGAGGGCGTGCGGCTTGGCTTTGGCGAGCGCGATGAGTTCCTTGAGCGAGTTGGCCGGGACCGAAGGATGCACGACCAGCACCAGATCTGAATAGTTCACCGGCGCGATCGGCGCGAAATCACGCAGCAGCTGGAAGGGTTTGTTCGAAATCAGGGATTCGTTGACGGTGTGGGTATTGGACATCATCAGCAGCGTGTAGCCGTCCGGATCGGACTTTGCGACCGCGTCGGTGCCGATCACCGAACCGCCGCCGGGGCGGTCCTCGATCACGAACGGCTGTCCCAGCGCCGCCTGGAGGCGTTGCCCGACGAAGCGCGCGTAGATATCGGCCGGGCCGCCGGCTGCGAACGGGAAGATGATGCGCACCGGCCGGCTGGGGTAGCCTTGCGCGCCTGCGGGCAGGGCCGCCCATGCAGACAGGATGAATGCGAGTAGACCTCTTGCCAAATGCGCCATGGTTGCCTCCTCCGGTGACGAGCGTTCGCTCTATTTTCGGGGAGCGCCTCGGGGCGCATCGGCTTTGTAGCACACGCCAATCTCAGGTGCAATAAGACAGACCTCGGACCGGGTGCTATTATTTCTCGCGCCAGCGTTTTTCCAGGCGGCGCATTCCCGGCGCAGCCAGCCATTATCCGCAAATCAGGAGCCAGTCCATGAGCACCCAGCAGATGGTTGACCCGCACGATGTCGTAATGACCGGTGAGAACTCGTTCATCCGCCTCTCCAACGACGGCGGCAAGACCGTCGCCGACCGCGTCAGCCACTGGCGCGTGCTGTGGTCGCCCGCCGGGCAGGGGCACGCGCTGTTCATCGAAAGCCCGCTGACCGGCAAGGGGCCGCGGGTGTATACGGACAATGCGGCGGTGGCGCGCTTCCTGCAGCGCACCATCGAAGTCCTGCTGTACAAGGACTTCGCCTCCGAGGCGCTGCCTCTGGTCGACGCCGAATTCGAGCGCACCGGAAATTCGCTTAGCACCGTCGAGGAGCGCATTATCTCCGACGAAGACGAGATCATCCTGAGCTACTGGGATCTGATGGCGCCATTCGTGCTTACCATGCCGCCGGGCGCGATGGATCGCCCGATCGGCGTCTACAGCACCTTCCTGCCGGCGCGCAGCGCGCAGCTTTCAGTCAACAGCAATGTCGCCACGGCCAAGGTGTTCCCGCAGGACCGCTTCGGCAAGCCCGGATCGAGCTGCTGCCTGGCGTGGTCGGAGACCTGGACCCGGCCCAGGGGATGAGCCCGCTTTAGCGCCGGTGCAGGCGCGATTTGAGCGCCCACTGAACCGCGATCGTGGTCGAGATTGCGGCCAGGAACGAGATCGTCACGCCTTGCCGCGGCAGCAACAGGGCCAATGCAAGGCAGAAGCTCGCGAGCGAGTACAGTCCCCAGATCATCGCCCGCAGCAGTGTCGCGGTGAACGCCGGACCGGATGCGCGATGCGAGAACACCGACAGCACGATGGTGATCACCGGAAACACCGCGAACATTCCGCTCCACGCAGGCCCGATCGCCGCAGCAAGCGTGGTTACTGCGAGCGTCACGGCGGCGCCGGCCAGCATGCGCAGCGGCAACTCCCATTTGGGCAGGGGGGCGGTCAGTATCGGCGCCGCTATGCGCGGAAACAGTTTCGGTGCGGCGAGGAGGGCGAGCAGCGCGATGCCCAGCGAGACGAAATTGTTGGGCGCAAGCCGCGTCAGCAGCAGCGCGGCGCAAATCCAGTTCGCCAGGCCGTAGAGCAGGGAAAGCCCGGGCGGCCGGCGCGCGCAAACGCGCGCGTAGGTGAGGATGAACACGACGGCACCGGCCACGGCGGACAAGGACACGGTGGCTGCCGCGGCCGCAAAGCGGGGGCCATGTTCGAGCGTCAACAGGAACAGGATAGGGCCGGTCAGCACCGGCAGACCCGCCAGCCAGCCGGCGACCGCCGGACCCCAGCGCCTGCCGGCAAGGGAAATCAGGAGCAGAAATGCCGGAACCAGTAGCAGCTTGAGCGCGAGCACGGGCGACGGTCTTCTTCTTGGCTGCGGTCAGACTTCGGCCAGGATCAGCGGCACGTGCATTTCCGCCGCGCTCACGCCGCCGTGCACGCCGACGGTCAGATGCTGCGGCTCGCCCGGAATCCAGTCCTTGATGGTGTAATTGTCCTTCATCAGCAGCGTGTAATGGCCGACGCGCTCGGCCAGGCGCGGATGCGCCGGGCCCAGGCCGAACCAGCCCCGGGCGATCAGATCGCTGCTGCGATACAGCCTGGCGCAATCGGACAGTCTGGTTTGGACATAGTGCTCGAACGCGTCCTGCTGTCCCGGCTCGACATAGCAATAGGCAACGCGGCGTTCTCCGCACAGGGGCAGCATCAGGGTCTCGGCCAGTTGCGGATGGTCGGCGAGCTCGATACAAGCCGCCTTGGGAGAATCGATGAAACCGTGGTCGGCGACGGCGATGACCAGCGTGTCGCTGCCCGCGATTTCGTCCAGGAACCGGGCGAAGGCGGCATCGATCCGGCGGAAGGTGTTCTGCAGCTCCGGGCTGGCACAGCCGAAAGTGTGCGCGGCCGCGTCGAAATCGTAGGTATAGGCGTGGATGAAAGTGCGCTGTTTGCTGCTGCGCACGATTTCGCCTAGCGCCGCAAACATTTCCGGCAATTCCTTATAGGGCCGGCGCAGGGCCGCGCCGCAATGCGCCATGTTGTAATCCGAATCGATGATCATGTCCGGAGAAACGACATGGCTGTTCGCCGCGAGGCGATCGAACATGGGTGGCGCGGTGTACACGCTGCGCGGCGCGACGCCCGCTTTGGAGAAGGGCTCGCCGCCATGGCGCGCACGAAAACGCAAGGTCGCGGTGACGCAGCCCAGTTCGCGCAGCCAGATATGCCAACCGGTAAGCGCGTGCTGCTGCGGACCGACTCCGGTGAGAAACGTGCTCACCGCGGTGGCCGTGGTCGGCGGAAACACCGAGGTCAGGCGCGTCTTCAGGTGGCGCGCGAGCGCGCCGCCCGCCCCGGCGCCGGCGAGGTAGTCGTAGCCCAGGCCGTCGATTACCAGCAGTACGATATTGCGCGCGCCGCGCAGCGCCTCACCCGGCAGGGCGGTCGATTCCGGATACGCGGCAGCCGCCGCGCAGGGTGTCGCATCCAGGCCGCGCTCGATCGAGCGCATCAGGTTGACGATGCCGCCGCCGTGGTAATCCGGAAGTTCCATGGGGCGATGCTATAAGAACCCGTAACAGAAGTCATTCTGTTACGGGGCGATTTGGAATCCGTTGCAAAATGAGAAAGACGGACTTTTCGTTGATGTAGGGTCGACCAAGACCTTGCGCGCTACGCGCGCCAACCGTGAAGTCTGTACGGATAGAAAACATCCGTACAGACTTCACGGTTATGGGTAGAAACAGGGAAAGCCTTGGGTTTTATCCAAGGTCTGGCTAGCTCATTCTGCAACCGTTACTTAGGGAAGCACCAGGGGAGGTAGCCCCTTGGTTGCTTATTCGAAGAAAGGACGCACTAGGGCCAGCGCGCTTGCAAACGGCCGCCCCCGGCCCCATATCACCCCCATCTATGTGTGGGAGCGATGATGAATACCTATTCGTTTGATACCTCAGCCGAATCCTTCGAGAAGGAAGTGCTGAAAGCGTCGGAACGCGTGCCGGTCCTGGTCGATTTCTGGGCGCCCTGGTGCGCCCCCTGCCGCGTGCTGAAACCCATACTGGAGAAGCTCGCCGGCGAGTATCAGGGGCGATTCCTGCTGGCCAAGGTCAATTCCGACGAGCACCCGCAGTTGTCGGCGCGCTTCGGCGTGCGCGGCATCCCCAACGTCAAGGCCTTCGTCGACGGCGAACTGGCGGACGAATTCACCGGCGCGCTGCCCGAGAGCGGCGTGCGCGCCTTCATCGACCGCCTGATCCCGACGCCGGCCGAGAAGCTGCGCCGCGCGGCGCGCGCGCTCGTGATCCAGGGCGATTTCGACGAGGCCGAGCGCCATCTGCGCAATGCCCTGGCGCTGGATCCGGCCGACCATGCGGTGCGTCTGGACCTGGTCGAGTTGTTGCTGGCGAAGAACAGCCAGGCCGAAGCGGATGAACTGTTTGCGCCGATTCCGGAGCGCGAGCGCGACGAGCGCGCGGACCGGCTGTATGCCGTGCTCGCCTTGTGGAAGAAAAGCCGGCAACTGCCGACGGTGGAGGCGCTGCAGGCCAAACTAGCCGCCGATCCGGCCGACCTGCAAGCGCTTATGGCGCTGGGCGAGCGCCTGGTGGCGGACCAGCGCTTCGAGCCCGCGCTTGCGGCCCTGCTGGAGGTGGTGCGCAAGGACCGGGGCGCCCTGCGCACCAGCGCGCGCAAGCTGATGGTCGAGGTGTTCAATCTCGCCGAGGATCAGCCTGAGCTCGTGAGCGAATATCGCAAGCTGCTTGCGGGCGCGCTGTACTAGCCGGCGAGGCGGGGCGGCGCTGTCCCCGTTTGACGGATATCATGGGGGCTACCTCCCCGGTTTGGTAACCTAAGTCACATACGCAGCAAGGGTCCGCCGCTAGAATGACAGCTATGATTAATCGAAGCTTTTTCTATACGCGCGCCGCGTTTTCCGGCCTGGCGCTGGCGCTGGCGCTCGCGATGGCGAGCGCGGCGGCAGCCGATGCGCAGGCGCTGCGCACGGCTGCCGTGCAGTATCGCGAAGTCGAGCAGACCTATGCGGCCGAGGGCGTGGTCGAGGCGGTGAAGCAATCGACCGTGGCGGCGCAGATTTCCGGCCGCATCGTGGCGGTGAATTTCGATGTCGGCGACCGGGTCAAGAAAGGCCAGGTGATCGTGCGCATCGACCCGACCGAGGTCAATCAGGCCTATGCCGCGAGCCAGGCCCAGATCGCCCAGGCGGAGGCGACGCTGCGCAACGCCAAGTCGCAGTACGAACGCACGCAGGCCCTGGTGCAGCAGAAATTCATGAGCCCGGCGGCGATGGACAAGGCGCAGGCCGATTTCCATGCGGCCGAGGCGCAGCTTGCCGCAGCCAAGGCGGGCGGCGGCCAGGCCGCGGCCACCCGGGCCTACGCCACCGTGACCGCGCCTTACAGCGGCGTGGTATCCGCGCGCCTGGTCGAACTGGGCGAGACGGTCGTCCCGGGCAAACCCCTCATGAGCGGTTTCGACCCGGGCGAGCTGCGCGTTACCGCGACTCTGCCGCAATACCAGCTCAATGCGGTGCGCAGGCTGACTACCGCCGGAGTCGAATTCCCGGCGCTCAACAAACGCGTTGAGGCGGCCCGGCTGACGATATTGCCCGCTGCGGATATCCAGACTCACACGACCCAGGTACGCCTGGATTTGCCGCCGGGCATGGAAGGTCTGTACCCCGGCATGTTCGCGCGCGCCTATTTCGCCGTCGGCCGGGTGAAAAAACTCCTCATACCGGCGTCCGCGGTGGCGCGGCGCAGCGAAGTGGCCGGTACTTATGTGGTGGGCGAGGCGGGCGAGATCCGCTTCCGTCAGCTGCGTCTGGGTGAGGCTGCCGGCAGCGAGGAAGTCGAAGTGCTCGCCGGCGTCGCGCCGGGTGAAAAGGTCGCGCTCGACCCGGTAGCCGCGCTGGCGGCCCTGAAGCGCGGCGGCAAATAGCGTTGTTCGTGGTTCGTAGTTCGTGATTCGTACAACGAACCACGAGCCACGAGCCACGAGCCACGAACCACGAACCACGAACCACGAATCCACCATGGGCATCTCAGGACGCATCGCCAAGATTTTCCTGCACTCGCAAATGACCCCGCTGATTGCGCTGGTCGCACTGCTGCTCGGGACCTTCGCCGTGCTGGTGACCCCGCGCGAAGAGGAGCCGCAGATCAACGTCACCATGGCGAACGTGCTGATCCCGTTCCCCGGCGCATCGGCAAAAGACGTCGAATCGCTGGTGACCACGCCCGCCGAGCAGGTGCTGTCGCGCATCACCGGCCTGGAGCACATCTATTCGGTGACCAGGCCGGGCATGGCGGTGCTCACGGTCCAGTTCAAGGTCGGCGAGGATCGCACCCAGGCGCTGGTGCGCTTGTACGACGCGATCAATTCGAACAAGGACTGGGTGTCGCCCACGCTGGGCGTGGGCGAGCCCATCATCAAGCCCATGGGCATAGACGACGTGCCCATCGTCAGCCTGACGCTGTGGACCGCCGATCCCGCGCGCGGCGCCTACCAGCTGGAGCAGGTGGCGCATGCGGCCGAGATCCAGTTGCAGCGCGTGCCCGGGGTGCGCACCGTCGCCACCTTCGGCGGCGCGCAGCGCGCCGTGCGCGTGCTGCTCGACGTCGAGCGCCTGCACGCCTGGCGTCTCACGCCGCAGGACCTGCGCAACGCCCTGATCACCGCCAATGTCGCCATGCCCTCGGGCAGCCTGGTGGACGGGAACATGGAAACCCAGATCGAAACCGGACAGTTCCTTGCTTCAGCCGAGCAGGTGAAACGCCTAGTGATAGGCGCGGCCGGGGGTGGAACGACCGGCGGCCGGCCGATCTACCTGGAAGACGTGGCGCAGGTGAAGGACGGCCCGGAATTGCCGGCGCATTACGTCTGGTACGGCAACGGCGTCGCCGGCAGCAGCAAGGCGCAAGGAGAGTTTCCCGCAGTGACCCTCGCGATCGCCAAGAAACCGGGCGAAAACGCGGTGGATGTCGCCGCGCATTTGATCCGGCGGGTGGAGCAACTGAAGGGCAGCGTGATACCCGAGGGCGTCGAAGTCTCGCTCACCCGCAACTACGGCCAGACCGCCAACGACAAGGCGATGAAGCTGATCCAGAAACTGATATTCGCGACGCTGTCGGTGGTGGTGCTGGTGTGGATGGCGCTGGGGCGGCGCGAGGCGGCGATCGTCGGCTCCGCGGTGATCCTGACTCTCGCTGCGACGCTGTTCGCTTCCTGGGCCTGGGGCTTCACCCTCAATCGCGTGTCGCTGTTCGCGCTGATTTTTTCGATCGGCATCCTGGTCGACGACGCCATCGTGGTGGTGGAGAACATCCACCGCCGCGGCGCGCATTCCGGCCAGTCGCTGGCGGCGCTGATCCCGGACGCGGTGGACGAAGTCGGCGGCCCCACCATACTCGCGACTTTCACCGTGATCGCGGCGCTGCTGCCCATGGCCTTCGTCAGCGGGCTGATGGGCCCTTACATGAGCCCGATTCCGATCAACGCCAGCATGGGCATGCTGCTTTCGCTGGCGATCGCCTTCATCGTCACGCCCTGGCTCGCGCTGAAGCTGCTCAAGCCGCAGGGCAGCGCCCACGGCGAGGAGCCGGAGGAGACCGGCGCGCTGCGCCTGTTCCGCCGCGTCATCGGGCCTTTCCTCGGCGGTGCGCAGGGTGGCAGGGCGCGCACCAAACTCTATGTGGGCATACTGCTCTTGATACTCGGCGCGGTGTCGCTGGCCGGGCTGAAGCTGGTGGTGCTGAAAATGCTGCCCTTCGACAACAAGTCGGAACTGCAGGTGGTGGTGGACATGCCGACCGGAACGCCGCTGGAGCAAACCTCGGCGGTCCTGCAGGAAATGGGCACCTATCTGGCGACAGTGAAGGAGGTCACGGACTATCAGGCCTATGCTGGCACCAGCGCGCCGATCAACTTCAACGGCCTGGTGCGGCAGTATTACCTGCGCCAGTCGCCCGAACTCGGCGATATCCAGGTGAACCTGGTGGACAAGCACCAGCGCAGCCGCCAAAGCCATGAAATCGCGCTTGCCGTGCGGCCGCCGCTCGAGGCCATCGCCAAGCGCCATGGCGCATCGCTCAAAGTGGTCGAAGTGCCGCCCGGCCCGCCGGTGCAGGCGCCCATCGTGGCCGAAGTCTATGGCCCGGATTATCCGGGCCAGATCGCGGTGGCGAATGCGCTGCGTTCCGATTTTGCCGCGACGCCGGATATCGTCGACGTCGACGCGAGCGTCGACGAGAGTGCGCCCAAGCTGCGCCTGCGCGTCGATCAGGCCAAGGCGGCGCTGATGGGCGTGGCGCAGCGCGACATCGTCGCCGCGATTCGCATCGGCCTTGCCGGCGAGGATGTCACGCCCCTGCACGACAGCGGCGCGAAATACGAGGTGCCGGTGAGAATCCTGCTGCCGCCGGAACAGGCGGGCAGTATCGACTCCTTGCTGCGGCTGAAAGTGCGCGCCGCCGACGGCACGCTGATCCCGCTGACCGAACTCGTGCATGCCGAGCGCGTCGCGCGCGATGCGACCGTCTATCACAAGGATCTGTTGCAGGTGGTCTACGTGGTCGGCGACATGGCCGGCAAGATCGACAGTCCGCTCTACGGCATGTTCGACATCCGCAGCCGCATCATGGGCAAGCCCCTGCCGCAGGGCGGCACGCTGGGCGAAACCTTCATATCCCAGCCGCAGGACGCCTACGCCGGCTATGCCATCAAGTGGGACGGCGAGTGGCAGATCACCTATGAGACCTTCCGCGACATGGGGCTCGCCTATGCGGTCGGCCTGGTCCTGATCTACCTGCTGGTGGTGGCACAGTTCAAGTCCTATCTGGTGCCGCTCGTCATCATGGCGCCGATCCCGCTCACCATCATCGGTGTGATGCCGGGGCATGCGCTGCTCGGCTCGCAGTTCACCGCGACATCGATGATAGGCATGATCGCGCTTGCCGGCATCATCGTGCGCAACTCCATCCTGCTGGTGGATTTCATCAACCTGCAGATGGCGGGCGGGGCGGACTTCGAGCACGCGGTGATCAACGCCGGGGCGACGCGGGCCAAGCCCATCATCCTGACCGGCCTCGCAGCCATGCTCGGCGCCTTGTTCATCCTCGACGACCCGATATTCAACGGCCTTGCGATTTCGCTGATCTTCGGGATCCTGGTGTCCACGGTGCTGACGCTGGTGGTGATCCCGGTGCTGTATTACGCCGCGAACTGGAAACGCTGGCCGGCGCGCCCGGCCGCGCCGGATCCGGAGGCCGCGGACCCTGCTTTGAATTCTGACCAACCCAATTGACCGAAAGGAGCATTACCATGACTGTCAACGATCTGATCCACGTTTTTGCCGGAAGCTTCATACTGCTGTCGCTGGCGCTGGGC
>JAJZUN010000052.1 GCA_021848555.1 Pseudomonadota bacterium
CGGGATTGCGCGCGAGCAGCGCGCGCCGCGATCAGTATCCCCGGGGTGCACACGCCGCATTGCAGCGCGGCGTGTTCGAGGAACTTGCGCTGCAGGGGATGCAGGCTCGCGCCTTCGGCCATGCCCTCTATGGTTTCGATCTTCTTCCCCTGCGCCTCGACGCCGAGGACCAGGCAGGAGCACACCAGGCGAGCGTCGACGGTCACGCTGCAGGCGCCGCAGTCGCCGGTGCCGCAGCCTTCCTTGGTGCCGGTGAGCTGCAGTTCGTCGCGCAGCACTTCGAGCAGCGTCTGCCCGGTTTCACACAGGTACTCGACGGCATTGCCATTGAGCGTCGCGCTTACATGATGCTTGGCCATCAGCCCTTCCTCCCTGCTCGGTCCGCCGCTATTACCGCCGCCCGCCGCGCCAGCACGGCGGCGATCTTGATCCTGAATTCCCTGGTCCCGCGCTTGTCGCTGATCGGCCTCGCGGCCGCGCTCGCGGCGGCGCCCAGGCGTTTAAGCGCATCGGCATCGATCTTGCTGCCGATCAGCTCGGCCGCGGCTTCGGGCACCAGCAGGGCGCGTTCGGCGACTGCACCCAGGCCGACCCGCGCCTGCGTGCAGATGCCATTTTCGTCCAGCGCGAGATTGACCCCTGCGCCGACCACCGCAATGTCCATCTCGGTGCGAGGGGTGAAGCGCAGATAGGCGTCGCCGCAACGCGGCGGCCGCGGCGGCAGGAAAATTGACACGACGATCTCGCCCGGGGCGAGCGAGGTCTTGCCCGGCCCCGCGGGGACGTCCTCGACTGCGGCCTCGCGGCCGCCCCTGGGCCCGACGATGCGCGCAATCGCCCCCGCCGCGATCAGGGCGGGAACGCTGTCCGCCGCGGGCGAAGCGTTGCACAGATTGCCGCCTACGGTCGCGCGCCCCTTCACCTGGACCGAGCCGATCAGCTTGACCGCGTCGGTCACGCCGGGCCAGGCCGCCGCAAACGCCGCGTGCTCGATGAGTTCCATGCAGGTGACCGCGGCGCCGAAGCGGAACCCGCCGTTCTCGGCGACGATAGTCCGCATCTCGGCAATGCCCTTGACGTCGACCAGCAGACCGGGGGCGACCCGGCCGCCGCGCATCTGGATCAGCAGATCCGTGCCGCCGGCCAGCACCCGCGCCCGCCCGTTCGCGCCGGAGAGCAGCGCGACCGCCGCCGCCAGCGTCTGCGGCGCTTCATAACGTATGTCGCTCATCTGATTTCCCTGAAAACTGTTCAGCCTGCTATCGACTATCGCGTAATACCATGACGAATTCGCAAATGACCGCCCCCTCGCAGCCGCGTTTCGCGGCTGCGGCATTTTCAATGCGTCGCTTCCCTTGGAGTTTACAATAATACGAGGAGGCTATTCGTCGCGTATTGTAAACTCTTACGCGGACCATGCTCACCGGCATCGCCGCCCGTATCTATCCGACTGCCACGGCCTTTCAATTGCGGAGGAAACATGCCACAAGCGCCAAACAAATCGCCTCGATTTTCCCAACTCACCCTGGAGGAGCTGCACCCCTACCAGAAACCGCTGGGCGAGCAGATCATGAAGGTGTCGAGCATCGGCCTGGCGGGGCCCTACAACCCGCTGCTGCGCAGCCCGGTCCTCGGGCAGCGCATGTTCGACCTGCTGTATTACCTGCGCTGGAACTCGTCCCTGGGCCTGCGCCTGAACGAATTCGCGATTCTGATCATCGGCCGCCAATGGCGCTCGCAGGTGGAATGGTTTGCGCACGCGCCCCTGGCGGTCAAAGCCGGGCTGGCCCCCGAAATCGTGGCCGACCTGAAGGCGCAGAAGCGCCCGGGCAACATGCAAGCGGATGAAGCCGCGGTCTTCGATTTCGTCACCGAGCTGATCGCGACGCATCAGGTGTCGGACGCGACTTTCGCGCGGGCGAAACAAATTTTCAGCGAGCAGCAACTGGTGGACCTGACCGCGGTGAGCGGCACCTACACCACAGTGGCGATGCTGCTGGCCATGGCCGAGCAAGGCGTGCCGGAGGGCAAGGAGGCGCCGTTCAAGGCGGGCGAGCCCTGAGATCCGCCCGGCGCGCCAGGCGAATCGACCGGCCTGGATTCGCCTAGCTTGTCAGCTTATTCACCATCCAGTACTTCACGGACTTTGGCGGCCAGATCTTCTATGGAGAATGGCTTCTGGATGAAATGCACCCCTTGATCCAGCACGCCCTGATTCACGATGATGCTGGCGGTATACCCGGACATGAACAGCACCTTGAGGCCGGGATAGAGGGATAGCAGCTTCATCGCCAGATCCCGGCCGTTCATTTCGGGCATGACCACGTCGGTCATGAGCAGTTGAATCGCGCCGCCGTGCTCGCCAGCCAGGCGCATGGCTTCACCCGGGGTATTGGCCGGCAGTACCGCATATCCCTGCCTGGCGAGTACCCTGGTCGCCAGCTTCAGTATGGACGGCTCGTCCTCGACCAGCAGGACGGTCTCCTTGCCGCGCTCAAGCGTCCCGGCCGCGCCTGCCGTCTGCGCCTGCTCGGCCGTGCTTGCATGCCGCGGCAGATAGATCGTGAACCGGCTACCCGAGTCCGGCTCGCTGTAGACATTGATGAAGCCGTTGTTCTGCTTGACCGCGCCGTACACGGTGGCCAGCCCGAGCCCGGTTCCCTCGCCGGCTTCTTTGGTGGTGAAGAACGGCTCGAAGATATGGGCCAGCACTTCTTTCTCGATGCCGCGGCCGTCGTCGCTCACCGCGAGCCGGACATACTCCCCGGGCACGAACCCGGCATGGTCGGCAGAAATCTGCGTCGATGGTGCTGTTTTCCGTCTCGATGACAATATGGCCGACGCCGGCGATGGCGTCCCGGGCGTTGATGCACAGGTTGGCGAGTATCTGGTCGATCTGCGACGGATCGATCATGACCGACCACAGATTCACTCCGGGTTGCCAGGCGAGATGAATGTCCTCGCCGATGAGCCGTTGCAGCATCTTGAGGATCCCCGGCACGGTCTCGTTCAGGTCCAGCACTTTGGGCGCGACGGTCTGCTTGCGTGCAAACGCCAGCAATTGCCGCGTGAGATCGGCGGAGCGATTGGCCGCGTTGCGGATTTCGCTGAGGTCGGTATGCAGCGGCTGCGCTGGATCCACCCGCTCCATCGCCAACGCCACGTTCCCGAGGATCACCGTCAGCATGTTGTTGAAGTCGTGCGCCACGCCGCCCGCCAGGCGGCCCACCGACTCCATCTTCTGGGCCTGCTGGAACTGGGCTTCGAGCTCGGCTCTTTCCTTCTCCGCGCGTATGCGCTCGCCGATATCCACCATCATCGCCACGATGCATTTCTCGCCCTGCAGCTCGATGGTGCGGCAGGACACTTCCATTGCGCCGAGCTCCCCGCTCTTGCGGCGAAAATCGATCAAAAAGCGATCGGCGGCGCCGTGCTCGATCAATTGCTGCATAAGCGTCTCGCGCTGCGCCGCATTGGCGTAGGCGCCCAATTCCGCCGCGGTGTGTCCGATCACCTCCTCGCGCGCATAGCCGAACAAGCGCAACGCGGCTTCGTTGACGTCGAATATCCTGACGTCGGCGACTCGGCTGACGACTATGTCCAAGGGGCTGGCGTGAAATACCGCGGACAGACGCTGCTCGCTGTCGCGCAGGGTCATTTCAGCCACCTTGCGCTGAGCTTCATGCGTATAACTGTCCAGCGCAAAACTGATATTGGCCGCCATCTCGCTCAACAGTTTGCGCACCGCCTCGTCGAAAGCGCCGACCTCCGGCGAATAGATCGAGAGCGCGCCAACGGCGATGCCCATACGGTGCAGCGGTATCGCGGCCGCAGCGCGCCAGCCGGCGCTCCGGGCGCGCTCGTGCCAGGCAGCCGTCGACGGGTCGTGCAGGAAATCCTGGCACCAGCGAGGGCCGTTTTCTCGAATCGCCGTACCGGCGGGGCCGCGCCCGGTGGGTTTGAGCGGGTCCACCGACACCTCCAGGCCCGCCACATAGCCGGAGACATCGCCATAGGACGCGACGGGTTTGATCCGCTTGCTCGCATGGTCCACCAGGCCGATCCAGGCCAGTTTCATGCCGCCTACATTGACCACGGCGCGGCACAGCTGTTCGAACAGCTCCTGCTCGGTGGCGCAGTGCATGACCAGCTGATTGCATTGGCTCAAAGCGGCGTACAGATTGCTGAGCCGCAGGATTTTGGCTTCGGCCGCCTTGCGCGCGCCGATGTCATGCACCGTCCCGCGCAGTTTCACCACGGCGCCATCGGCTCCGCGTACCGCTTCGCCTCGCGTCAAGGTCCAGACAGCGGTCGCGTCGGCGCGGATCATCTCGAGTTCGAGTTCGTAAGGCGCGCCCATCTCGAGCGCCCGCGCAATCGCCGCCGCCAGGCGCTCCCAGCTGTCCGGCGTGTAGAACTGCGGGAGCGTCTCGAAAGTGGGCGCCGGCAAGGTGAGATCGCGGCCGAGGACGGCGTATAGGCCCTCAGACCAGGTGATGGCGTTGCCGCCCGGCTGCCACTCCCAGCTTCCGATCCCGGCGATGCGCTGTGCCCCGACCAGATTCTGCTTCGCTTCGTTCGTCAGGGCGACCTGCGCCTCGATATCCCTGGATCTGCGGGCGATCTGCCGGTTCTTGCGCATAACGACGAACAGGGACGCGGCGAGCGACAATACGAACAGCAGCGCGAATGCATAGAGCGAGGGCACGATCAGCTTGAGATTGCGCTCCAGGAACGCCGGCCGCGGATTGAGGATGGTCGCGCGCCCGGCAATATCGGGCGGCAGCGCCAAGCCGAGTTGTTCGAGTTCGCCGCCATCGATGACGTACTCGTTCGCGCCCGACCCGACCGGGTTGATGGCGGCGACCGCGGATCCAGCAAGATAACGCGCACCCAGCTCGGCGGCGGCGCCCTGCTTGTGCCCGCTGGTCACATAACCGCCTAGCACGCCGGGATAAAGATAGACGTCTTCCATGCTGATGATGACGAACCGCCCGGCCTTCACTATCGCCGCGATGGTCTCCGGCAGGGTAAGCGAGCGTCCCCTGGCATCCGCCATCGCGCCCAGGGTCGTGAGGAAGACGAACCGCTCCTTGCGCCCCTGCAGCGACGCCACCAGCTGTTCGATCCGGCCGCTGGAGACGAACTGCGCCCGGATATCGGGCTCGCGCGCGAGTTCGGCGGCGACATCGCTGCGTATTGACTGATAGGTCTCCGACGCGTCCCCCACCACCAGGATATCGCGCACGCCCGGGTCGAGGTGGCGCATCAGCGCCAGGTTCGGGGCGATCTCCTTCTTCTCGAACACGCCGGTAACCCGGCGCGGATCGATCTTTTGCCGCATGCCGTAGTCATTGATGCCGGAAAAGAAAATAGGCACTTCGGGAAATATCCGCGTGAGATGGGCCAGCGCGAACAGCAGCGCGTTGTCATCGGTGACGTAGATGAGCTTGGGCTCGAAGCCGGCGTATTTCCGCGCAAGATGTCCGGCCACCAAATCGGCGTAGGCGGCGCTGTAAGGCACCCGTTTGGTATCGAGGTATTCGACGCTGGCCGCAATCGCGCCGGGAACCATGGCCTCGAGTTTGCGCATGAATCCTTCATGCTGGCGCTTGGTCCACGGGTATTCCTGGCTGTAGGAATGCAGCACGAAAATGGGTATATTGCCGCCGGCATGGCTGGGTGCAACCCAGGCCAGGAACAGCAGAAGCGCCGCCAGGCGCAGCGCACCCCGCGTCAAGGCAAGCATGAAGTCGGTTGCTCCCCGGAGGCATCGGCCAGACGCGCAAACGCCTCGCACAGTTCTTCCACGGTGTCGGCTTTGAAAATCAATTCCAGAACGCCGGCACCTCCCGCCTGCTCGCGCAATTCCTCGCTGACGAAGCCCGAGGCCACTGCCACCGGAAGGTCGGCCCGGACGGCGCGCACTTCGCGCGCCACGTCCAGCCCCGACATGCCCGGCATGTTGTAGTCCGTCACCACCAGGTCGAACCGGCGCGGGTCGGCGCGCAGCGCGTCCAGCGCCTCGCGCTGGTTGACGTAACCGCTGACCCGGAAGCCGCGCCGGTCGAGCAGGCGCTGAACCAGAAACACCAGCGATTCATCGTCGTCGATGTAGAGGATGCGCTGTCCTCTGCCCATCCGAAAATTTTCGGCGACGGCACTGTCCTCGCGCCTGGGCGCGCCGGACTGCGCCGCAGCGGCCGGAAGGTAGAGCGTGAAGCTCGCCCCCTTGCCCGGTTGGCTGTCGACCCGTATCGCACCCTCGTGCCCCTTTACCACGCCATGGACTATCGATAGCCCTAGGCCCGTGCCCTCGCCCGTCGGCTTGGTGGTGAAGAACGGCTCGAAAATCCTCCCCAGCGTGGCCGCGTCCATGCCCGGCCCGTCGTCGCTCACCGCGAGCCGCGCCGCGCGTCCCGGGTGCCTGGCGAGCATTGCGCGCAGCTCGGGATGCGCTGCCGCCAGTTCCGCATCGAGCGTCACCGTGTCCAGCCGAATATCTACGCGCCCGGGTTCGCCGCGCATAGCCTGCACCGCATTGTTGCAAAGATTGATCAGAACCTGCTGGATCTGGGAAGCATCGGCCAGCACGGTCGGCACATCCGCCTCACAGCGCACCTCCAGTGCCACACGAGCCGGCAGCGCCGCGCGCAGCAGGCGCGCGGACTCTTCGACCACCGGCGCAAGCGCCATCGGCCTGCGCTCGGTCGGCTGGCGGCGGCTGAAGGCGAGGATCTGCTGCACCAGGTCGCGCGCGCGGGCCCCGGCCTTGCCTATCTCCTCCAGGCTTTCCAGCGCGAGCGGGTTGGCGCTCATGTCCTGGCGCGCCAGCTCGGCATTGCCCAGGATGGTCGCGAGCGCGTTGTTCAAGTCGTGCGCGATGCCCCCGGCAAGCGTGCCGATCGCCTCCATCTTCTGCGATTCGCGCAGTTGCGCCTCCAGCGAATCGCGCGCGGCTTCGGCCTGCTTGCGCTCGGTAATATCCTCCTTCACCGCGATATAGTGCTCGATCTCGCCGTCTTCACCCCGCAAGCCCGAAACCGCGGCGAACTCCCAGAACAGCTCGCCGTTCTTGCGCCGGTTGCACAGCTCGCCGCGCCATTCGCCGCCGTCGGATATCGCCTGCCACATCTGCCTGTAGGTTTCCGCCGGCGTCAATCCCGACTTGAGCATGCGCGGGTTGCTGCCTACCGCTTCGGCCCTGGGATAGCCCGTCAGCTGCTCGAAGCGGGGATTCACGTACTCGATATTTCCCGCCCTGTCGGTAATCACAATCGACGCCGGACTCTGCTCCATCGCACGCGACAGCGTGCGCACTTCGGCCTCGGCGCGCTTGCGCTCGGTGATGTCGCGCAGAAAAACCACCAGACGCCCGTCTTCGACCGGCCGGTACTGGACGCTGGCTTCGACCTCGAAAAGGCTCCCGTCCTTGCGCCGGTGCCGGGACTCGAAACGAAGCTCGCCTTGCGCCGCAATCTGTTGCATGCGAGCGAGCGTGCCACCGGCCGCCTCGGCGACTTCCACGTCCGCAATACGGATGGCCAGCAGCTCTTGCGCGCCATAGCCGCTCATCCGGCAATAGGTTTCATTGACTTCCAGTATGCGACCCTGCAGGTCCGCGATCCAGAAGCCGTCCATGGCCGTGCGCAGGATGGCGCGACGCCATGCCTCGCTGTCGCGCAGCGCCGCTTCCGACTTCTTGCGCTCGGCGATGTCCTCGGCAAGTTCCCTGGTACGCGATCGTACCTGTGACCTGAGCACCCAGATCCAGACCAGGCCGAGGATGGCGAGCAGGGTGATGCCAGCCAGGATGTCGCTATTGAGCAAAGTCTTGTCGTCCTGCCGGGAAAGTAAAGCGAAAGGTCGTGCTCGAACTGATTTGGCCTGCGGCGGCTATGCTGCTGCCATGCCGCTGCACGATGCGCTGCGCGATTGCCAGGCCGATGCCGGTGCCTTCGAATTCGCGATCCGCAAACACGGGCGGCGCGGCAAGCCGCGCCCAAGTTTCCTTGAATTTGACAACAAAATCCACCATTTGCGCAGCGCAATCGTCCAGGGTATGGCGCCAGTCTGCACCAATAGCTTTGCGCTGTGCAAGCAAGCAATCCCTGGTCTGCGGCGATTTTCGGCGGGGAAATGGCCGCCCGGGCTTAAGTTTTTCGATGGCCGGCCGATAATCATGGACGAGAGTAGCCGGATTGGGTGGGCGGGCGGGAGCGTCGTTTGGCGGCGAATCAAGCGCGATAAGACGTGGATCGATTGCATCATGAACCTCTTATGCTGAAACGAATAAACGCCGCGCGTCTTCAGTCCGGCATGCATCTGCATGAACTGTGCGGCTCGTGGATGTCCCACCCGTTTTGGCGCGCCTCTTTCATCCTGAAGGACCCGAAGGACATCCGGCGCATCCTCGACAGCGGCATCGAAGAGGTGTGGATCGACACCGGCAAGGGTCTCGATGTCGATCCCGGCCAGTCCAAGGAAGAAGTCGAAGCGCAGATCGATCACGAATTGAGCGCAGCGGCCAGCCCCGCCGCCGATATGCCTGAACGCGTGTCGCTGCCCGAAGAAGTCCAGCGCGCTGCCAAGATCTGCGCCAGGTCCAAAGAGGCCGTGATTTCGATGTTCCAGGAGGCGCGCATGGGCAAGGCGATCGAAGCCGCGAGCGCGCTGGGACTGGTGGAAGAAATCAACGCCTCGATTCTGCGCAACCAGCGCGCGCTGATCAGCATCGCCAGGCTGAAGCGGGCCGACGACTACACCTACATGCATTCCGTGGCGGTTTGCGGGCTGATGCTGGCGCTGGCGCAACAATTGAAACTGGACCCGCAGCAGACGCGCGAAGCGGGTCTTGCGGGTTTGCTGCACGACATCGGCAAGATGGCGATCCCGCTGGAAGTGCTGAACAAGCCGGGCAGGCTCACCGACGCCGAATTCGCGCTGATAAAAACCCACCCGGAGGAAGGGCACAAGATGCTGCTCGAGGGCAGCGCCATTGCCGACAGCGTGCTCGATGTCTGCCTGCA
Source organism: Pseudomonadota bacterium (assembly GCA_021848555.1). The sequence goes on from JAJZUN010000052.1 coordinate 9,030, forward strand.
CCACCACGAAAAAGCCGATGCCGGCGGCTATCCGCAGCGGCTCGGCGGCGAGGGCATCAGCCTGTTTGCGAAAATGTGCGCGGTATGCGATGTCTACGACGCAGTCACTTCGGATCGCCCGTACAAGAAGGGCTGGGATCCGGCCGAAGCGGTGCGCAAGATGGCTGAATGGAGCCACAGCCATTTCCAGAACAGCGTGTTTCAGGCCTTCGTCAAGGCGGTCGGCATCTACCCCGTCGGCACCCTGGTGCGGCTGCAGTCGGGCCGCCTGGGCGTGGTCATCGACCAGTCGGGGCAGTCGCTGCTGACGCCGAAGGTGAAGGTGTTCTTTTCGACCAAATCCCAGGCGAGGCTGGCGCCCGAAATCATCGACCTCGCCGGCGCCGGCTGCAACGAAAAAATCGCTGCGCACGAGGATCCGGAAAAATGGCGTTTCCCGGATGTGGAAGAACTGTGGCGCAGCGCCGGGCCGAGGCCCTGACGATGGACGCGACCGGCAGCGCATCGCATTATGCCTCACCCGACCAATTGCGGATCGGACTATATGTCTACGTCGATTTGCCGTGGTTTCTGCATCCGTTCACGCTCAGCCGCTTCAGGATTTCCTCCGAAGAACAGATAGCGCAAATGCGCGCCCTCAAGCTCGAGCGAATTCGCTACGACCCGGATCGCAGCGAGGACCTCCCCGCCGAGCTCGCATCCGCAGCGCCGGCCGAGGCCACCGCGGCCGCCGGACCCGCCGAGCCCGCCACGCCGCCTGGCGGGCAGACCGAGCAAAGCGTCTTTCCCGGCGATCCGGCCATCGCCGGGAAAGAGGTGCGCGCGCAGCATCTGCGCGCGCGTCACCGGGCTGTGGCGCAGACCGAAAAAGCCTTCGTCAAGGCGACCGGCATCATGCACCGGCTCACGCGCAATGTGCTGCAGCACCCGAAAGAGACGCTGCAGGAGATCGACGGCCTCGTCGATCAAATGGCGACGGTGTTTCTTGATCGCTCCGAGGTGTGCCTGCACGTCATGGGCGAGAAATGCGGCGGCGAGGAGGCTTACTTCCATGGCCTCAACGTCTCCATCCTCAGCATGATGCTGGCCAGGAGCCTCGATCTCGACGCCGATCAGGCCCGTATCCTGGGCACCGGAGCCTTGTTGCACGATATCGGGCAGATCAATATTCCAGACCGCGTGCTGCGAAAAGATCCCGACGCCTACACCAGACCGGAGCGCGAACTGTATGCCAGCCACGTCGAATACGGCGTGAGCATCGGCAAGCAGCTCCAACTTGCGCCCGAAGCGCTGGCTATCATCGCCCAGCATCACGAAATGGCAGACCGGTCCGGTTATCCGCGCGGCGTCGGGCTGGAGGCGATCACGCCGCTCGCCCGTGTGGTCGCGCTGGCCAATGCCTACGACAAGCTCTGCAATCCGGTCATGCCCAACCAGGCGATGACGCCGCACGAGGCGCTGTCGTTCATTTTCGCCAGGTGCAAGGACAAATTCGACGTCCGTATCCTCCAGCTCTTGATCCGCGCTTTGGGTGTCTATCCTCCCGGCTCCATCGTCAAACTGTCCGACGACAGCGTCGCCATGGTGATCTCGGTCAATCCGCAAAAGGCGCTGCGGCCGTGGGTGCTGGTCTACGACGCCGGCGTGCCCAAGCACGAGGCCCCCATGCTCGACCTGGACCGGGAATCCGGCGTGAGCATCGCCAGGACCCTGCGGCCGGCGCTGCTGCCTCCGGCGGTCTATGCCTACCTGAGCCCGCGCAAGCGGATCACCTATTTCTTCGACAGCGATTCTCCGAAAAACGGAGAGCGCGCATGAGCGCCGGCCTAGAATCCGTCCTGCTGCACAACTCCGGCGGAATTC
>JAJZUN010000053.1 GCA_021848555.1 Pseudomonadota bacterium
CCGTACTCGAAGCCGAGCACCGCCTCTTCCGAGAGGACGGAGTCGATGACGACGAAGTCCCCCTGCTTCTCGGCCACGTGCTGCAGCGGCACGTAGGTGCCCTGGTCCCAGCGCTCGCGGTTCTGGTCGTGCAGCACCGCGTGCCGGTGCACGAAGGTGCCGCGGCCCGAGTCCTGCCCGGAGAGGCGCACCGCATAGCCGCTCGCCACCAGCGAGGCATAGGCAAAGTGCTCCGCCATGCCCCAATCGACGGGCAAGCGGCCCTCCCCCATGGCCCTGCGGTCGGCAACCACCTTCTCCACCAGAGGATGCAGCTTGAATTCGGGCGGAATGGCGGTGATGCGCTGCGCCATGCGCTGCAGCTCGGCCAGCGGCAGCGCGGTATCGGCCGCGTCGGTCCATTTGCGGTCGAGAAACGGCACCCAGTCGACTGCGTACTGGCTCTTGAAATTGGAAATCACCGGGTCCGCGGTATGCTGCCCGGCATCGAGCGCGGTACGCATGCTCTTGATCAATTCATCGGCATCGCCGTTCGCGATCACGCCCTGCGCCGCCAGCTTGTCGGCGTAGAGCTTGCGCGTGCCCGGATGCGCGGCAATTCTCTTGTACATCAGCGGCTGGGTGACCGAAGGCGTGTCCTGCTCGTTGTGGCCGAGCTTGCGGAAGCAGACGATATCGACCACCACGTCGCGGTGGAATTCCATGCGGAAGTCGAGCGCTATCTGGGTCGCCAGCACCACCGCCTCCGGATCGTCGCCGTTGACATGCAGAATCGGCGCCTCCACCATCTTGGCGACGTCGGTGCAATACAGCGTGGAGCGCGAATCGCGCGGATCGGAAGTGGTGAATCCGATCTGGTTGTTGACCACCACGTGCACCGTGCCGCCGGTGCCGTAGCCGCGGGTATTGCCCAGATTGAGGGTTTCCATCACCACGCCCTGGCCGGCGAAGGCGGCATCGCCATGCACCAGGATGGACATGACCTGGTTTCCGTCCTTGTCGCCGCGCCTGCGCTGACGCGCGCGCACCGAGCCCACCACCACCGGATTGGCGATTTCCAGGTGCGACGGATTGAACGCGAGCGACAGATGCACCGGGCCGCCCGGCGTCGACACGTCGGAGGAGAAACCCTTGTGATACTTGACATCGCCCGAATGCAGGTCGTCGGCGTGCACGCCCTCGAACTCGGCGAACAGGTCCTTGGGCATTTTGCCCAGCACGTTGACCAGTACGTTGAGGCGCCCGCGGTGCGCCATGCCGATGACGATCTCCTGCACGCCCTGGCTGCCGCAGCGCTGGATCAGCTCGTCCACGCAGGGAATCAGGCTCTCCCCGCCTTCGAGCGAAAAGCGCTTTTGTCCGACGTAGCGGGTATGCAGGTATTTCTCCAGCGTCTCGGCTGCGGTAAGCCGGTCTAGGACATGTTTCTTGGTCTCGGCCGAAAACGCGGGCATCGAGCGGATCGATTCGAAGCGCTGCTGCAGCCAGCGCTTTTGCGCCGGGTCGCTGATGTACATGTATTCGATCCCGACCGAAGCGCAGTAGGTTTCACGCAATCCCTTGATGATCTCGCGCAGAGTCATGCGCTCCTGGCCGAAGTACAGGCTGGCGGCGTCGAACTGCATGTCCATGTCGGTTTCGTTCAGGTCGTAGAACGCCGGCTCCAGTTCCGGAATCTGCGGGCGCTCCTGGCGCTTCAGCGGGTCGAGCTGGGCCCAGCGCGAGCCGAGGATGCGATAAGCGGCGATCAACTGCTGCACATAGACCTGCTTGCGCGCGACGGTCAGATCGGTCTGCGTCGCCGACGGGCGCAGCGTGCCCTGCTTGGCGCGCAGGGCGAAGGATTCGACGATGGGCGCGTGCGCCACGTCGCGGTCCTCCGCGCCTTTGCCCGGGCCTGCCACGAGCTGCATTTGATCGAAATACTCCCGCCATTGCCCCGGCACCGAGCCCGGATTGTCGAGATAGGACTCGTACAGATCCTCGATATACGGGGCGTTGCCGCCAAACAGGTGGGAGTTGCTCTGGAATTGTTTCATCATTGCGGCAGCTCGCATCGAGAAATTGAAAAGGGTGACCACGATGGAAACGAAGACCACGCCGGGACGCCAATAGTTCCCGGCGCCCCCGGACGCGCTTCGCGGGGTACGACTTTATCTTGTCAGTCTTTTCGGTGTTTGTCGATAGGCTAGCCCGCTTCCGCGGACAGCCTCTGGCGCGCCATCAGATCGAGCGGGAAAGGCGTGGTCCCGTGCATTTCCGGGACAGCGGTGAAAAACCGCGACGCGCTGGACAGGAGAACCGAGATCTGCGCATCGAGCCCGGTCGCGATGAGCTTGCGCGCGATTCGAATGCCCTCGTCGCGCACCATGCGCGTGAAACGCTCTGCATCACGGTCTGCCTCGGCCACCTCCTTGAAGTCGAAGTACTCGCTGACGCTCTGGGGCGGCTTGAGTATCACAACCGGGCGTTTCAGCTCGTCCTCCTCCATGCGCCCGCGATAGGTCGCCTGGTAGTACATGGGCGAAAGGTCCTCGTGCGAGATATTGAATTCGCGCTCGTAGGGCTTGTGCGTGAACATCTCGACCCGGTTCTCCTCGGTGACGGCCATGGCGAATATGCACCCGGGGAACTGGGCCCTGGATTTCTGATAGGCGTCAAACAGTAGCCTGCCGAAAGCACGCTCCTCATCGCCGGCCCCGCTGGCCTGCGCCGCCGGCTGCGGGGTCGGCGCCGCTGCCGCGGCACTAGGCGCCGTCGCCGCCGCGGCTGCAGTTAGTGCCGTGTCGGGCTCCGTCGGAACGGTCCGGTACTTTTCCGGCAGGCGATACTTGCTCCGGTATGACGGATCCGGCTGCAATATTCTGCCCTTCAAGTAAGGCAGGCGCAGCGTCATGGTCGTGCCCTTGCCTATCTCGCTCTCTATCGCCAGTTCGCCGCCAAACTCGGCGACCGTCTGGCGCACAAACACGAAACCGAGCGAGTGGACCTCGCCATCCAGCGTCTGGCGGTCAGCGAGCAGCTGTTTGATCTTCTCCGGGGACATGCCCTCGCCGTCGTCGCGCACGCGCAGCGCCACGCGGTCGCCTTCCACGATGGTACTCACGTGCACCACACCCGCCTTGCGCCCGCCCATGGCGTCGACCGCATTCATCACCAGGTTGAAGTACATGCGGCGAAAACGCGGGCGTCTGCCTACAATGACCGCAGAGTCCATCCGCTCGAGCTGCAGTTCCACGCGGGCCTCGGCCTTCTCCACTACATACCCGCGAACGGTATCCTGCGTGTAGTCGCGGAGGTCGTCGGCGATGTCGAACTCCTCCTGGACGCTCGCACCATTGGCCTCCTCGCGAAAGGCCGCGATGCGCAGGTGCACGCCGTAAAGCCAGCCGATGCAGTCGCGGTAATGGCGTCGCGAGCGCACCGAGCGCGCCTCCTTGGGCAGGAAGGAAAGCACCTGATCCGACCGCCCCCACAGCGGGCTGAGTATCAGATGGCAGGTGTCATGGATGGCGTCGACGTAGCGGCGGCCAAGCAGCAGGATCGTTCGTTCCGGCGAGAAACTCTTCACCGCATTCGAGTAGTCCAGGAACGCCTTGCGCACGGAGCCGAGCTTGAACTTCAGTTCCTGAACATCCGCCGCGTGCAGAACCTGCGCCTGCTCGATGTTGTAGATCTCGAGGTCGGTGTTCAGGGTGACGTGGTAATGCAGGATTTCGTTGAAAAACCCCTCGACGCGAAGGTCGTGGATGAGAAACTTGATCTCAGCGACGTCCTTCTTGATCCCTTCCGTGTAGTCGGGCATGGCCTGGGAGGAATCGTTCGTTCGACCCGTCGTCACCGTTCAGCCCCTATCGTCTGCGTCAAAGAACCGATCGATTATACAGGCAGGGTAAGTCGCGGCGGCGTGCGCACCGCCCCGCTCGCCTTCCGCCTTGGAAGCGCCTCGCGGCGGCGGCGTGGATTTCCACGACCGGAGAGGGGGCTCTACTCGCGTAGTACCCCCCATCCGTGCCCAGGCCAGCCGAGTTGCCGCTACTTCCTGCCGCCTTCGGCGGCCCACTTCTCCAGCATGGCGGTGGTGACGGACTTGGGACGCTCGAGGGCGTAGCCCAAAGCGCGGTCCCAGGTGATATTGGCCATGCAGCCCAGGGCGCGACCCACGCCGAACAGGACAGTATAGAAGTCCCAGTTCTTGATGCCGTAGTACCACTGGATGACGCCGGATTGCGCGTCGACGTTAGGCCAGGGGTTCTTGGTGTGGCCGTGCTCGCCGAGGACGCCCGGTGCGACTTCGAAAATCATCGACACCAGCTTGAACAGCGGATCGTCCTTGAGGCCCGGCGTCCTGAGGCAGAATTCGCGCTGCGACATGTAACGCGGATCGGTCTTGCGGAGCACGGCGTGGCCGTAGCCCGGAATGACCTGACCGGAATTGAGGGTATCCCAGAGGGCTTTAGTGATCAGTTCCTTGGTGGGTTCGACGCCCTTGCAGTATTTTTCCTGGAATTTCATGGTCCAGCTGAGCACTTCCTGGTTGGCAAGGCCGTGGAGCGGGCCCGCCAGGCCGTTGAGGCCGGCAGAGTAGGCATAGTAGGGGTCGGACAGCGCCGAGTGCACCAGGTGGGTGGTGTGGGCCGAAACGTTGCCGGATTCATGGTCCGAGTGGAGGATGAAGTACATGCGGGCCACATCCTTATACTCTTCGCTCTGGCCTATCATATGGGCAAAATTGGCGCCCATGTCCAGCTTGGGGTCGATGGCGATCTGCTTGTCGCCGTTGTATTTCAGGTTGTAGATGAAGGCGGCGATGACCGGGATACGCGCCACGAGGTCGCTCGCATCCTCGTACACCGATTCCCAGGCGTTCATCTTGTTGAACTTGCCCGAGTTGTAGTGCGCGGCAAATTTGGAATCCTTCTGCATCGCCAGAATGCCGGTGGAGAGCATGACCATCGGGTGGCTGTCCCGCGGCAGAGCGCGGATCACGTCAAACACGTACTTGGGAACTTCCTGGCGCGTTTTCCACTGCGTGACCACCTCGTCCACCTGGGCCTGGGTGGGAATGTCGCCGGTCAGCAGGAAGTACCAGAAGGACTCGACGGTCGGATAAGTGGAGCCGGCAGCCTTGGGCAGGGCGGCAAAGGTTTCGGGGATGGTCTTGCCCCTGAAGCGTATCCCTTCCTGCGGATCGAGGTAGGAGATGTCGGTGACCAGACACCGGATGTCACGGGCCCCGCCCATGCACTGCCCGATATCAACCTTGTCGATGACGACGTCGGCGAACTCCTTGGTGAGTTTGGCGGTGCGCGGACGGTGCGCCAGAATCTTTTCCGACAATTTGTCTTTTAGCTGCGTCATGTGCCTGATCTCCTTACTGTATTAAGTGGTTGATTATTGAGGACCGGTACGGTTCCGACTGCTGCGCATCCATTGCACCACCTCGGCGAATCGCGCGTCGCGGCATGCGGTGCGCGCGTTCACTAGATCCAATATTTCGTTGTCTGATAAAGTCAGAAGCGTCCGGAACGAATCCAAGCGCTCACCCTGCAGCTGTTCGCCGTATTTCTCCAGAAAACGCTCCAGCACCAAGTCCAGTTCGAGCACTCCGCGGCGGCACTGCCAGCGCAGGCGGTTCAGTTCTTCCGGGCCCATTTGCGTTTTCTGCCCCACCTCAACGATTTTTGATTCTGGCCGAAGATCGGCGGCCGACTTTGATTTGTATCAATGTCGGCGGTTATTGTTTGCGGCAAAGTCAGCAAGTCGCAATCGACGCATAATAGCCGAGTCAACCACCGCTCAACGTTCTTTTCAGCCGCAACCCGTCATTTTCCGTTAACCCCTAGCCCATCCATTGGAGTAGAAAATGCCCAAGTCACCCGTACGCGTAGCAGTCACCGGCGCCGCCGGCCAGATCGGTTACAGCATCCTGTTTCGCATCGCCGCCGGCGAAATGCTGGGCAAGGACCAGCCGGTCATTCTGCAGATGCTCGAAATTCCCGATGAGAAAGCGCAAAAAGCCCTCACCGGCGTGATGATGGAACTCAGCGACTGCGCCTTCCCCCTGCTCGCCGGCATGGTCGCCGCCTCCGATCCCATGGTCGCGTTCAAGGACGCGGACTACGCCGTCCTCGTCGGCGCCCGTCCGCGCACCGCCGGCATGGAACGCAAGGACCTGCTCGAAGCCAACGGCGCGATTTTCGTGCCGCAAGGCAAGGCGCTCGATGCCGTCGCCAGCCGCAAGGTGAAAGTGCTGGTCGTGGGCAACCCGGCCAACACCAATGCGCTGATCGCGATGAAAAACGCGCCCAGCCTGTCGCCGCGGCAATTCACCGCCATGATGCGCCTGGACCACAACCGGTCGCTGTCGCAGATCAGCACCAAAATCGCCAAACCGGTTACCAGCCTGCGCAAAATGATCGTCTGGGGCAACCACTCGGCCACGCAATATCCCGACCTGTTCCAGGCCGAGGCCGAAGGCAAGAAAGTCTGGTCCCTGATCAATGACCAGGCCTGGCTTGAGACCAATTTCATCCCGACCGTGCAAAAGCGCGGCGCGGCCATCATCGCGGCGCGCGGCCTGTCCTCGGCGGCGAGCGCGGCGAGCGCGGCGATCGATCATATGCGCGATTGGGCCATGGGAACGCCGGACGGCGACTGGATCACCATGGGCATACCGTCCGACGGCAGCTACGGCATCCCCGAAGGCGTGCTCTACGGCCAGCCCGTCACCTGCAAGAACGGCGAATTCCAGCTCGTCAAAGGCGTCGAAATCAGCGATTTCGCCCGCACCCGCATGAACGCCACGCTCAAGGAACTGCATGAAGAGCGCGATGGCGTGAAACACCTGCTGGGATAAGACCGCGCCGCTGTCCCTCCCCTGAGGACCCTGATCCGGAAATTGCATGGCTGGTTTCCGGATCAGCCTGCCGCCCGCGGCGGCCTGCCCGATTGCGCCCATGGCCTAGTGCCCGCGTACAATGTTACGCTGGAGCTGAAGGACGCCGCCGTCATTTACGACGCCGCGCTGCTTGGCACCGGCAATCTGTCATCCCGGCGACAATGGCGCCGGCCGATAAGGCGCTAGCATTTGACCTGCGTTAAAGTGTGCACTGCGCGAAGATCGTAGACTCTTGCGCTCGCGTCCCGAAGTAGCCCTTGCCGGGCCGCGAAAACGGCCCGCGTATAGAGGGGAGCGTGAGGGTAACCATCCCTCGTTTTTGAAACACGTCGCTTGAAAGGTCGATATGGCAGAGAATATGTCAGCAGGTGCCCGCTTCCGCGCCGCGATGAAGGAAGAGCAGCCTCTGCAGGTGATAGGTGCCATCAACGCCTACCACGCCCGCCTGGCCGCGCGCAGCGGCTACAAGGCCATCTACCTCTCCGGCGGCGGCGTGGCGGCGGGCTCTCTCGGCCTGCCCGACCTCGGCATCAGCAACCTGGACGACGTGCTCACCGACGTGCGCCGCATCACGGACGCCTGCCCGCTGCCGCTCCTGGTCGACGTCGATACCGGCTTCGGTTCCAGCGCGTTCAACGTCGCGCGCACGGTGAAATCGCTGATCAAATTCGGCGCCGGCGCGATGCACATCGAAGACCAGGTCGGCGCCAAGCGCTGCGGCCACCGCCCGAATAAGGAGCTGGTGACCAAGCAGGAAATGGTCGACCGCATCAAGGCCGCGGTCGACGCCAGGACCGATCCGGATTTCTTCATCATGGCGCGCACCGACGCGCTGGCGGTCGAGGGCCTCCCGCGCGCGATCGAGCGCGCCGTCGCCTGCGTCGAGGCCGGCGCCGACGGCATTTTCCCCGAGGCCATGACCGAGCTTTCGATGTACCGACAATTCGCCGCCGCGGTTGGCGTTCCGATACTCGCCAACATCACCGAATTCGGCGCCACGCCCTATTTCACCGTGGACGAGCTGCGCTCGGCCGATGTCGCCATCGTGCTGTATCCGCTGTCGGCCTTCCGCGCGATGAACAAGGCCGCGCTTGCGGTGTATCAGGCGGTGCGTCGCGACGGCACGCAGAAGAACGTCGTCGACAGCATGCAGTCGCGCAACGAGCTGTACGACTACCTCGACTATCATTCGTACGAAACCAAGCTGGACCAACTGTTCGCAAAGGAGAAGACATGAACGAGCACAAAGTGGCAGATGCGGCCCCGGCCGCGCCGAAAGCGAAAAAATCAGTCGCCCTCTCCGGCGTAACCGCCGGCAACACCGCGCTGTGCACCGTCGGCCGCACCGGCAACGACCTGCACTATCGCGGCTACGACATCCTCGACGTCGCCGATGCCTGCGAATTCGAGGAAATCGCCTATCTGCTGGTGCACGGCAAGCTCCCGAATCAGGCGGAGCTCGACGGCTACAAGACCAAGCTCAAGGCGCTGCGCGGGCTGCCGGCCAACGTCAAGGCGGCGCTCGAGTGGGTGCCGGCCTCGGCGCACCCGATGGACGTGATGCGCACCGGCGTGTCGGTGCTGGGCGCGGTGCTGCCGGAAAAAGACGACCATAACCACCCCGGCGCGCGCGACATCGCCGACCAGCTGATGGCCTGCCTCGGCTCGATGCTGCTCTACTGGTACCACTACAGCCACAACGGCCGGCGCATCGAGGTCGAGACCGACGACGAGTCCATAGGCGGGCATTTCCTGCACCTGCTGCACGGCAAAGAACCCTCAGAACTATGGGTCAAGTGCATGCACACCTCGCTGATCCTCTACGCCGAGCACGAGTACAACGCCTCGACCTTCGCCTGCCGCGTGATCGCCGGCACCGGCTCCGACATGTACAGCGCCATTTGCGGCGGCATCGGCGCGCTGCGCGGCCCCAAGCACGGCGGTGCCAACGAAGTCGCGTTCGAGGTGCAGAAGCGCTATGAGAACGCCGACGCGGCCGAAAAAGACATCGTGCAGCGCGTGGCCAACAAGGAAGTGGTCATCGGCTTCGGCCATCCGGTGTACACCATCGGCGATCCGCGCAACCAGGTGATCAAGGAAGTGTCGAGAAAACTGTCCAAGGCGCGCAACGACATGAAAATGTTCGACATCGCGGCGCGGCTGGAGACCGTGATGTGGCGCGAGAAGAAAATGTTCCCCAACCTCGACTGGTTCTCCGCCGTGAGCTACCACATGATGGGCGTGCCCACGTCGATGTTCACCCCGCTGTTCGTGATTTCGCGCACCAGCGGCTGGGCGGCGCATGTGATCGAGCAGCGCATCGACGGCAAGATCATCCGCCCCACCGCCAATTACACCGGGCCGGAAGATCTGAAGTTCGTGCCGATCGAGAAACGCAAGTAAGCCCACCGACCGCGGCGGCGCAGAGACGCTGGTTTTCTCTGCGCCGCCGCTGTTTTTGCCGCAGCATTCAATTTCCGACCTAAAGGAACAGCATGTCGTCCCACATCTCCAACCGCCGCCCGAAACCGGACCAGGTCCTGGTGGACATCGCCGATTACGCCGCAAAGTTCAAGATCAAGAGCGCCGAAGCCTACGACACCGCGCGCCTGTGTCTGATGGACACCCTGGGCTGCGGCCTGGAAGCGCTGGAATACCCGGCCTGCACCAAACTCATGGGGCCCATCGTCCCTGGCACCGTCGTACCCAACGGCGCCAAGGTCCCGGGCACGCAATTCCAGCTCGACCCGGTGCAGGCGGCGTTCAACATCGGCGCCATGATCCGCTGGCTGGACTTCAACGACACCTGGCTGGCGGCCGAGTGGGGCCATCCTTCCGACAACCTCGGCGGCATCCTCGCTGCCGCCGACTGGCTGTCGCGCAACGCGGTCGCCGCGGGGAAAACCCCGCTCACCATGCGCGACGTGCTCACCGGCATGATCAAGGCGCACGAAATCCAGGGCGTGATCGCGCTGGAGAACAGCTTCAACCGCGTCGGCCTGGATCACGTCCTGCTGGTCAAGGTCGCGACCACCGCGGTGGTGGCGAACATGCTGGGGCTGACCAAGGACGAGATCATCAACGCGCTGTCGCTCGCATGGGTCGACGGCCAGTCGCTGCGCACCTACCGCCATGCCCCCAATACCGGCTCGCGCAAGTCCTGGGCGGCGGGCGACGCCACCAGCCGCGGCGTGCGCCTGGCGCTGATGGCGGCCAAGGGCGAGATGGGCTACCCCTCGGTGCTCACCGCCCCGACCTGGGGCTTCTACGACGTGCTGTTCAAGGGCAAGGAATTCAAGTTCCAGCGCCCTTACGGCTCCTACGTGATGGAGCATGTGCTGTTCAAGATCTCCTTCCCGGCCGAGTTCCACGCGCAGACCGCGGCGGAATGCGCGATCACCCTGCATCCGCAGGTCAGGGACCGCATCGCCGACATCAAGAAAATCACCATCCGCACCCACCAGTCGGCGATCCGCATCATCGACAAGAAGGGCCCCTTGAGCAACCCGGCCGACCGCGACCACTGCATCCAGTACATGGTCGCGGTGCCGCTGATATTCGGCAGGCTGACCGCGGCCGACTACGAGGACGCGGTGGCCGCCGATCCGCGCATCGACGCCCTGCGCGACAAGATGGTCTGCGTCGAAGACAAGGGCTTTTCCCGCGACTACCACGACCCCGAAAAGCGCTCCATCGCCAACGCGATCACGGTGGAATTCAAGGACGGCAAAAAAACCGGCGAAGTCGTCGTAGAATATCCCATCGGGCATCGCCGCCGCCGCTCGGACGGCATCCCGCTGCT
>JAJZUN010000054.1 GCA_021848555.1 Pseudomonadota bacterium
GCCCCGGCGTGACCGCCCATTGCGGCCGGTCGAACCGAAACTCGCAGACTTCGCCCCCGGAATAGGCAATGCGGCAGGGCGCGTCGGCCTGGCGATAGCGCGTCTTGGCGGCATAGGCCGCCGCCGCATCCGGTGCGCTGCCGCTGATCCAGGACAGGTCGGCGGCGCGTAGAACGTCTTTCTGCAGCAGCGGGTGGTCGTGACCGGATACCACGACGAGCTCGTTCTTCGCCATGTCCTTGGCCGCCACATACCAGGCCTCGCCCTCGGCGCCGCCGCCTTTCACCCCGCCTATGCCTATGCCCTTCCTCTGCCCGATCGTATAGAAGGCGAGGCCCACGTGCTCGCCGATCACCCTGCCCTCGGGCGTGCGTATCGGACCGGGCGTGCGCGGCAGATAGCGATTGAGGAATTCGCGGAACGGGCGCTCGCCGATAAAGCAGATGCCGGTCGAATCCTTCTTCGCGTGCACCGGCAGCCCCGCCTCCTTGGCGATCCTGCGCACCTCGGTCTTGTGCAATTGCGCCAGGGGAAACAGCGCGCGTTCGAGCTGCGCCTGGCTCAACCGGTGCAGGAAATAGCTCTGATCCTTGCTCTTGTCCGCCGCCTTGAGCAGTTCGTAGCGCCCGGCGTTTTCACCCTCGCGGACTGCGCGCACACCCGCATAGTGCCCGGTGGCGATGCGCCCGGCGCCGAGCGCGAGGGCGTGATCGAGAAACGCCTTGAACTTGATTTCGGCGTTGCACAGCACATCCGGATTGGGCGTGCGCCCGCCACGGTACTCGGCGAGAAAGGCGCTGAATACGCGCTCCTTGTATTCGGCGGCGAAATTGACCGCTTCCAGCTCGATGCCGATCACGTCGGCGACCGCGGCGCAATCGATCAGGTCCTGGCGCGTGGAGCAGTACGCGTCGTCATCGTCGTCTTCCCAGTTCTTCATGAACAGGCCCACGACCTCGAAACCGGCGCGCTTCAACAGCAGCGCCGCCACCGCCGAGTCCACGCCGCCGGACATGCCGACGACGATCTTTTCATTACTGGACATTGGGCGTGCTTCCAGCGAGCCAGTCCTTGACCGGCAACACCGCCGCCGGCCGGCCGTTGTCGAAAAACCAGCTGTCGACGACATAGGCTTTCTGCGTTTCCCGCTCGCGGATGCGCGCGGCCCAATGCTCGGCGAAGAAAAAACGCCGGCGCAGCAGCGGTCCCAGCACCTCGTGAAACCTGAGCCAGCCGCGCGCCTGCAGCAGCCCAAGGAAGACGCCGGTATTGGTCGAATGGTCGATGCAGTCCATTTTGCCGTTGTCCCCGCCGTCGGCGTAGTTGCCGCCCTTGTCGCGCCACACCGGCGTCTGCTCGCCGGCGATCGCGTACATACGGCCTATGACCGCTGAAATCGCTCTGCGCTCGGCTGCCGCATCCGCCGCCGCCGCAAGCTGCTGCCGCAGGCGCTCGAGTTGCGCCTCGCTGTAGTCCACCGGCGCCCTGGTATAGCAGCCGTAGTTGTAGCAGATCATCAGTTCCTCGGCATGCGCGCTCAGGCCCGGCACGGCGAGGGCGGCGATCAGCGCCGTCGCACCCGTTCTAGGCATGCTCGATCAAGACATCGAGCGGATAGCGCCTGCCGGCGAGATAGTCCTCCATGCAGCGCAGCACCAGCGGGCTGCGATGGCGCTCGCGCGAGGCGCGAATCGCGCCGGCATCGAGCCACACGGCGCGCCGTATGCCGGCGTCCAGGCTGCGTCCGGCTTCGTGCGCGCCCAGTCCGCCGCAAAAGGCGAAGCGCAGGTAGGTCACGCCGGCGCAGGTTGCGGAAGCCGGCTTGCTCCAGCGGTAGATCCCGATCAGTTCGCGCGGCCGGAAATGCCAGCCGGACTCCTCCAGCACTTCGCGCGCGCAGGCCTCGACCAGCGATTCATTCAGTTCCAGATGCCCGGCCGGCTGGTTGAACAGATCGCGCCCGTCGTCGTCTTCCTCGACCAGGAGGAATTGCCCGCCGCGCTCTATCACCGCAGCTACCGTGATCCTGGGCCGCTCGCTCACGGTTCAGCGGCTGTTGCTGCGGATGAATTCAGCCATGCGCGCGACGCCTTCCTCGATGGCCTGGTTGGATGCGGCATAGGAGAAACGGATGTGCTGGCCCTCGTCGGGCACGCGCGCGCCGAAATGAATGTCTGCCAGCACCGCCACGCCGGCTTCGTTCAGCAGGCGTTTGCGCAGCTCTTCCGAGTCCTTCGCGCCTATCATGCGGCAGGCCTCGGTCACATTGGGCCAGGCGTAGAACGCGCCGCCCGGCAGCTTGCAGCTCACCCCCGGCACCCGGTTCAACAGCCCGACGATCAGATCGCGCCGCGCCAGGAAACTCGCGCGCATTTTGCGCGGTTCCTCCTGCGGGCCGTTGAGCGCCTCGACCGCGGCCCATTGGCTGATGTGCGAAGCGCAGGAGTCGGTGTTGGTCACCCAGCGCACGAATTGCGGCGCCAGGATGGGATTGGAGGCGAAACCGATGCGCCAGCCGGTCATGGCCCAGGTCTTGGAGGCGCCGTCGGAAATAATGGTGCGCTCGTACATCCCGGGGAGCGAAGCGATCGAGGCGAACTCGCCCTGATACAGCAGGCGCGAATAGATTTCGTCGGCAAAGATCCAGATATCCGGATGGCGGCGCAGCACCGCGGCGATGGCCTCCAGGTCCTTGTGCGTCAGGATGCCGCCGGTGGGGTTATGCGGCGAGTTCAGGATCAGCAGTTTGGTCTTCGGCGTGATTCTGGCCTCGAGCTCGGCCGGATCGAAGGCGAAGTTGCGCGCCTCGCGCAGATACAGCGGCACCGGCACCGCGCCGCAGGCGAGGATCTGCGATTCATAAATGGGAAAACCCGGGTTGGGGTAGATCACCTCGTCGCCGACGCCGTAATCGGTGGTGCACAGGATGGTGTAGGCGATGAAGGGCTTGGCGCCGGCGCCGATCACCACATGCTCCGGATCGATGGACAGGCCGCGCAGGCGCCCCATGTCTGCGGCCGCTGCGGCGCGCAGTTCCGGGATCCCGGCCGAGGGCGTATAGCCGTGCCTTCCCTCCCGGATCGCCTTGACCGCGGCATCCTGGATGTTGGCCGGCGTATGGAAGTCCGGCTGACCGATGCAGAAGGAAATGATGTCCTTCCCCTGGCGCGCGAGTTCGTTTACTTCGGAGAGCACAACGAACGCATTCTCGGTGCCGAGTTCGGCGGTACGGCGGCTGGTTGCTGGCATTGATGGCTTTCAAGGGACAACGGAACCGCGATTTTATCGCATGTGGCGCGCTCCCTGTCCCCTGCTGCTATGATTCCCGAAAACAAAGGGAGCAAGCCATGCTGGTCAGCTGCGTCGCCTATCAGGACGGCATCAAAATCGGCGACATCGACAAGAAGGGCATCAGCGACTACGTGCGCCGTCCCGAGTGCCTGGTGTGGGTGGCGCTCTACAATCCCGATCCGTCCGAGCTGTCCGAAATGCAGGAGGAGTTCGGCCTGCACGAACTCGCCGTGGAGGATGCACACCACGGCCACCAGCGCCCGAAGATCGAGGAATACGGCGACTCGCTGTTCGCCGTATTGCATACGGTCGACGCGGAGAACGGCGACATCAATATCGGCGAAATCGACGTGTTCGTCGGACCGAATTACCTGCTTTCGGTGCGCACGCATACCGAGCATGGATTCGCCGCCGTGCGTGCACGCTGCGAGCGCGAGCCGCAGCTGCTGCGCCAGGGCTCGGGTTTCGTGTTCTACGCGCTGATGGACGCCGTCGTCGACCGTTACTTTCCGGCCCTGGACGCGCTCGAGGAGAAGCTCGAGGCAGTGGAGGCGCTGATATTCTCGGGCAGCTCGGCGCGCTCCAACATCGAGTCGCTGTACGAACTGAAGCAGAAACTGATGACGCTCAAGCACGCCGCAGGGCCGCTGCTCGACGCCTCCGGCAAGCTGCACGGCGGCAGGGTGCCGCAGGTCTGCGCCGGGACCCAGGAATACTATCGCGACGTTCACGACCACCTGATACGTATCAACCAGTCGATCGACAGCCTGCGCGACATGGTGACTACCGCGATCTCGGTCAACCTGTCGCTGATCACGCTGCAGGAAAACGAGACCACCCGGCGCATCGCAGCCTATGCCGCGCTGGTCGCGGTCCCGACCATGATCGCCGGCGTCTACGGCATGAACTTCAAGAACATGCCGGAGCTTTCCTGGGAGTTCGGCTACCCGCTGGCACTTTCCATCATGGCGGTCCTGGATACCCTGCTGTTTCACCGCCTGCGCAAGGCAGGCTGGCTGTAGGGCAGGCCGCCCTGGGAATTCCCCGGGATCCTACGGCTGGCGAGGCGAACTCTAAGCGTTAAGCTCTCCTCGAATCAGGCCGGAATATTCTTGCAATATATGAGCGTATCATTGCATAATTCTGATACCTGAGCATAAACTCCATATTTCCATAACCTTAATCATTGCAAAAACATGGGCCGACCCGCGAAATTCGATTATCAGAGCACCATCGAAAACAGCCTGATCGCAAACCCGGACGGGCTCACCCTGGACCAGCTGCTGGAGCGCTCCGGGTTTGAAGTCGACCGGTCGACCTTGTTCCGCCACCTGGCTAAACTTATCGAGCAGGGGCGGGCGGAACGCCTGGGCAAGGCCCGCGCGTCGCGCTACCGGTCACCGAGTCTGGTGCGCATCGCCGCCGGCTCAGCGCCACACGGCGGACGGCACCCCGAGCTTGGGCCTGCGCCGGAATTCATCGAACAGCCGCTGCCGCGAGCGGCTTCTTTCCAACCACCGCAGGGCGCAACCCACCCGGCGCCCCAACCCGTCCGCGCCGAGCCGGACCGCGTTTCAGCCGGGCCTTTGGGCTACGGCGAGGCAGTGAACAAGGCGGTGCGCAAAATCGTGCGCGAATGGAAGCGGTTCAGCCGCGTCAACCTGGAGATCTACCTCTCGCTCCTGGTCAAGCCCGAGCACTTGAATCAGGTCGCCGAAGCGGTTGAATACGCATTGACCGGCCTGAACGAGGGCAATCTGGCCGACTTCGGGCTTACACCGGCCGAATTTGCCGGCTACACGCCGCCGCCAGGCCGCGAGGCAAGGACAGAATAGACAGGCCTAGCCGGCTCGCGCCAGCACCGCCTGCAGCAGCACATTGCAGCCCGCGGCGAGGTCCTCTGGGGTGGCGTTTTCGATCTCGTTGTGGCTGATGCCGCCCTCGCAGGGCACGAATATCATGGCGGTCGGCGCCACGCCGGCGACGTAGACGGCGTCATGGCCGGCGCCGCTGACGATGTCCATGTGGCGATAGCCCAGCGCCGCGGCCCCAGAGCGCACCGCGGCCACGCAAGCCGGGTCGAAGTGACAGGGCGGAAAGAACACGGTCTGGCGGATGTCTATGGCGAGGCTCTGTTCCTGCGCGATGCTCGCGGCCGCCGCACGCAAGCCCTGCTCCATCCGGTCCAGGCCGGCAATGCCGGTATCGCGAAAATCCACCGAGAACACCGTTTCCCCGGGCACGACGTTGCGCGAATTGGGGCGGTTGACGATCATGCCGACGGTGGCGCGCGAGTGTTCGGTGGCCTTGCCCAGCCGGTTGACCTCCTGGATCAGGAAGCTCGCGCCGAGGAGCGCGTCACGGCGCAGATGCATGGGCGTGGGGCCGGCATGCGCATCCATGCCGCTGACCGTGACCTCGAACCAGCGTTGACCCAGCGCCCCGGTCACTACCCCCACGGTATTGCCGGTGTTCTCCAGCAGCGGTCCCTGCTCGATATGCGCCTCGAAATACGCCGCCAGCGGGCGTCCGCCTACGGGCGCCGCACCGGCATAGCCGATGGCATCCAGCGCCTCGCCGAAGGAAACCCCATCGGCATCGCGCGCCTCGCGTATCTCCTTCACGGTATGCAAGCCGGCAAACGCCCCCGAGGCGCCCATCACCGGCAGAAACCGCGAGCCCTCCTCGTTGGTCCACATCGCGACTTCGAACGGCGCATCGGTCTGGATGCCGTGGTCGTTCAGGCTGCGCGCCACTTCCAGCGCCGCCATCACCCCGTAACAGCCGTCGAAGCGCCCGCCCGAGGGCTGGGTATCCAGGTGGCTGCCCGAGACCACCGGCGGCGCGTCGGCTTTGCGCCCGGGCCGGCGCGCGAATATGCTGCCGACCCCATCGACGGTGACCGCAAGGCCGGCCGCCTTGCACCAAGAGACGAACAGGTCGCGTCCCTGGCGGTCGAGGTCGGTCAGCGTCAGGCGTTTCACCCCGCCTTTGGGCGTGGCGCCGATTTTCGCCATTTCCATCAGCGAGCCCCACAGCCGCTCGGCGTTGATTCGGATGTCTGCCGGTTTGGATGCCGTATTCATGAATTCGCGCCTTTGATCAGTGATCAGCTCAGGCCGCGCACAACATCGGCCGCGACGCTGAACATTTCGTCCAGGTGTTTCTTCTCCGCGATCAGCGGCGGGCAGAAAGCGATGTTGTCGCCGATGGGGCGCACGAACACGCCGCGGTCCCAGCATTTCTCGAACACCTCTTTCGCGCGCGCCCCCGGGGCGCCCGCGCGCGGCGCGAATTCGATCGCGCCGATCAGCCCCAGGTTGCGGCAATCGATCACATGCGGCAGGCCCTTGAACCCATGCACGCCGTTCTCGAAATCCGCGGCCAGCGTCTGCGCCCTGGTCAGCAAACCTTCTTCGGCATAGATGTCCAGCGTGCCCAGCGCCGCGGCACTCGCAAGCGGATGCCCGGAATAGGTGTAGCCGTGAAAGAAGTCGATGCCGTTGCCGGCGGCCTGCATGAAGGTGTCGTAGATCCCGCTTTTCACGATCACCCCGCCCATGGGCACGGTGCCGCTGGTGATGCCTTTGGCGAAGGTGATGAGATCGGGCGTGACGCCGAAATACTCGCTCGCGAACGGCTTGCCCAGGCGGCCGAAGCCGGTGATCACTTCGTCGAAGATCAGCAAAATGCCGTGCTTGTCGCAGATCTGGCGCAGGCGCTCGAGATACCCTTTCGGCGGAACCAGCACGCCGCCGGCGCCCGATACCGGTTCCACGATCACCGCGGCGATATTGGAGGCGTCGTGCAGCGGAATGATCCGGTTCTCCAGCTCGTCGGCGAACTCGGCGCCCACGGCCGGCTGGCCGCGCGAGAACGCGCTGCGCGCCGGATCGTGCGTATGGCGCAGGTGGTCCACGCCGGGAATCATCAGGCCGTAGGCCTTGCGGTTGGCGGGCACACCGCCGACCGAGATCCCGGCCAGGTTCACGCCGTGATAGCCGCGCTCGCGTCCGATGAAGCGCGTGCGCGTGCCCTCGCCCTTCAACCGGTGGTAGGCGAGCGCGATTTTCAGCGCCGTGTCCACCGCCTCGGATCCGGAGTTGACGAAAAACACCTGCTCCATGCCCGCGGGCGCCAGCTCGGCGATGCGGCGCGCGACTTCGAACGGCAGCGGATGGCCGAGCGAGAACGAGGAGGAGAAATCGAGGATGCCCGCCTGCTTGCGTATCGCCTCGACGATTTTCGGCCGGCAATGCCCGGCGTTGACGCACCACAGCGTCGCCAGTCCGTCGAGCACTTTCTTGCCCTCGACGGTGGTGTAGTACATGCCTTCGGCCGACGCGATCATGCGCGGCGAGAGTTTGAACGCGCGATTGTTGGTGTAAGGCATCCAATAGTGCTCGAGATCGAGCGGCTGCGGGGTCTGTGGTGCTGCGTTCATGGATGGATCTCCAAATGCTGCTTTGAAACTGCCGGTCTACGCTCCGAAGCACGCGCCCGGAGGTGACCAGGCCGTGCGACGATGTTCCCCGGCTCCGGGGCGGGCGTATCTCATTTCCAGTCAGCGCTAGGAAAAACGGAGGACTGCGGGACCACCTCCGTTCCCGTGCATGGCTAGCGCCCGCCCGCTACTTGCGGGTCAGCGTGCCGTCCCAGGTGCTGACCGCTTTCCGGGAATCCTCCTCGGTGAACCAAACCGAGGTGACCGACTTGGTCTCGGTGTAGAAGGCGACGCCGTCCTTGCCCATCGCATGCAGGTCGCCAAAGAAGGATTCCTTGTGGCCGCTGAACGGGAAGATAGAGAAAGGCACCGGAATGCCCACGTTGATGCCGACCATGCCGGCATCGGTGCGCTGGGCGAACTCACGCGCATGGCGGCCCGAACTGGTGTAGATGCACGAGCCGTTGGCGAAGCGGTTGGCATTCATGATGGCCATGCCTTCCTCGAAATCCTTGACGCGCTTGATGCTGGTGACCGGTCCGAAGATTTCCTCGTCGCCGACGAAGTGCCCGGGCTGCACATGATCGAAAATCGTCGGGCCGACGTAATAGCCGTTCTCGTAGCCGGGCACCTTGACGCCGCGGCCGTCGAGTATCAGTTTGGCGCCTTCCTCGACGCCGCGGGCGATGCACTTCTCGACCCATTCCTTCTGGCCTAGCGACACCATCGGCCCGAGCTGCGATTCGGGCAGGTAGGCCGGGCCGACCTTCAGCGCGGTGGCGAATTTCTTCAGCAGCGCGGCGAACTCGTCTGCGATGGACTCCTGCACGCATACTGTCGGCAGGGCCATGCAGCGCTGACCGGCACAGCCATAAGTCGAATTGATGATGCCCTTGACCGAACGCTCGAGCACGCAATCTTCCATGACCAGCGCGTGGTTCTTCGCCTCGGTGAGGGCCTGGACGCGCTTGCCGGCGCCGGCGGCGGTCTTGTAGATATGCATACCGACGGGAGTCGAACCGACGAAGGAAATGCCCTTGATGTGCGGATTCACCAGCAGGCTGTCGGCCTCGACGCGGCTGCAGGTGACCAGGTTGACGACGCCCTTGGGCATGCCGGCTTCGATCAGCAGTTCGAGCATGCGCATGGCGGTCTGCGGCACCATCGACGCGGCTTTCAGCACGAAGGTGTTGCCCGTGGTGATCGCGAACGGAATCATCCAGCCCATGGGGATCATGGCCGGGAAATTGAACGGGACGATGCCGGCGAACACGCCGAGCGGCTCGCGGTAGGACACGGTGTCATATCCGGTCGCCACATTCATACAGGTGTCGCCCTGCATCAGATAATGGGTCGAACAGGAACACTCGACGACCTCGATGGACTTCAGCACGTCGCCACGGGCTTCCGCCAGGCATTTGCCCATTTCGGTGGCCAGCAGTGTGGTAAGTTCATCCAGATTCCTGTCGAGGAGCTGCTTGAAGCGGAACATCAGCTGGATGCGCTCGGGAATCGGCGTATTGCGCCACGCCGGATAAGCGGCGGCGGCGGCGGCGACCGCCGCGTTGACTTCGTCCAGCGTACAGCAAGGCGCTTCCGCGATTTGCTGGCCGGTGCTGGGGTTCATGATCGGCATGTATTTGCCGGTCTTCGACTCGACCCACTCGTTGTTGACGCAGAATTTCAGCCTTCTGACGCTCGGCTGTTTCCGCGCGTCGTTGACGGACATCTTGAGATCTCGGGCACTCATCGCTGGTCTCCTAAGGTTGCTGCCCCGGCCCCATGCGGCAGCCGGCAAACCGGGCTCGTCGCATTCGGTTACGTGAGCCCTTAGTATGCCACGATGTTGGATCTGTTGGCGTCGATTGCAGCCGCATATGGACGCAGCGCCGCATGGAATTCCGCAATTCCATGCGTCCGCCGGCGCGCATGCCGGGCCGCCCTCAGGCGAGACCGTCGCTCACCGCCGCGTTTTCCGGCTTGAGTTCCATTCCCGAGGCGCGCGCCTGCTGCACCAGCAGCGTGGCGAAGTCCTGCTCGGTCATGCCGGCGCCCATCATGCTCTGGATCAGATCGCGCGTGACCGACGCGAGCGGCAGCGGCACCTCGAACCTGCGTCCGGCGTCCAGGCCGAGGTCGATGTCCTTCCGGAGCAGAGTGGGCGTGAACGTGACCTTGAAATCGAGGTTGACCAGGGCCGGCGTCTTGTAGCGCGAGAACACCGATCCCATCACGCTCTGGTTGATGAATTCGAGAAACGCATGGCGCGGCACGCCCGCCTTCTGCGCCAGAACGGTGATTTCGCACAGCGCCTGGATGGTGATGCCGAGCAGCACGTTATGGCAGATCTTGACGATGCGCGCGAGTTCGCCCTCGCCGACATAGCTCGCCGCCGGCGCGATCAGCTTCAGCAGCGGCGCGACCTCGTCGAACACGGCCCTCGGTCCGGAGCAGACGAAAGACAGCTTGCCCGCCTTGATCGCCTTGGCGTTGCCCGACACCGGCGCGGCCAGCAGTTCGGTGCCGTGCGCCTTCAGGATTTGGCGCAGTTCGGCCGAGCCCTCGAGCGAGATCGAGGAGCACTCGACGAGGATGCGCGGCGCGCGGCGTTTGACTGTCTTGGCCGCTTTGCCGGCCGGCGGCAGCAGCCCGCCCTTGCCGGCGACGACCGCCTTCACGTCGGCGTAAGTGGACACCATGCAGAACACCACGTCGCAGGCGGCGAGTTCGCTCACCTTGCCGGCGATCTTGGCGCCGTACTTCGCCAGCGGCTCGGCCTTGGCGCGCGTGCGGTTGTACACCGTCAGGTCGCAGCCCGCCTGGGCCAGGCGCAGCGCCATTTCATAGCCCATGCGGCCGGCGCCGATCCAGCCTATGCGCAACGCTTTTTTGCTCATCGCGATTTCCCGAAGCTGCCGTGGTAGGGATTGCAGACAGGAAGTTCCTCCGCC
>JAJZUN010000055.1 GCA_021848555.1 Pseudomonadota bacterium
CTGCACCACGTACGGTTCGATGCGGTAGCCGCCGTTGGCGAATACCGCGTAGCCGCGCGCCATCTGCCACGGCGTGACCGAGCCCGCGCCCAGCGCCATGGTGAGATAGGGCGGATGTTTATCCGCATCGAAGCCGAAGCGGGTGATGTAATCCTGCGCGTACTGCGGGCCGATCGCCTGCAGCACGCGGATCGAGACCATGTTCTTCGATTTCGCCAGGCCCATGCGCAGGCGTATCGGACCATCGTACTTGCCGTCGTAATTGTGCGGCTCCCAGGTTTGGCTGCCGGTCTGGGCGGCATCGACCACGATCGGGGCATCGTTGACTATGGTGGCCGGGGTAAAGCCTTTTTCCAATGCCGCCGAATAGATGAAAGGCTTGAAGCTGGAGCCGGGCTGGCGCCAAGCCTGGGTAACGTGGTTGAACTTGTTGCGGTTGAAATCGAATCCGCCCACCAGTGCGCGCACCCTGCCGTCGTTCGGACTGATTGCGATGAGCGCAGACTCGGCCTCGGGCAACTGCACGATCTGCCAATTGTGCTTGCCGTCCTTCTGCACGCGGATCAGGGCGCCGCGCCGGATCCTTTTGTTAGGTGCAGCCTTGTCGTCCAGCATCTTTTGCGCGAATTTGAGGCCATCGCCGCTTATCGCCACCACCTCTCCGCCGCGCAGGTAGGCATGTACCTGCTTGGGGCTGGCGTCCAGAACCACGGCGGCGAGCAGGTCGTCGCTGTCGGATTCATCCGCGAGCGCCTCGTCGACGGCCTCGTCGGGCTGGCCCCCCGCCGGCAACTCTAGATACCCCTCGGGGCCGCGGTAGCCGTGGCGCTTGTCGTAGTCCAACACGCCGCGGCGCAAGGCGGCATAGGCCGCTTCCTGGTCGGCCTTGGTAATGGTGGTGTATATGCGATAACCCTTGCTGTATACCTCGTCGCCGAAGCGCTCGTGCAGCATCTGCCGCACCATTTCGGCCACGTAGTCGGCATGCAGGGCGTATTCGTTCGCCTCGCGCTTGACCACGATCGGCGCCTTCTGCGCTTCTTCGAATTGAGCGTCGGTGATGTCCCCCAGCTCGCGCATGCGCCGCAGCACATACAGCTGACGCTGCTTGGCGCGCTTGGGGTTGACCACCGGATTGAAGCTGGACGGGGCCTTGGGCAAACCGGCGAGCATCGCCGCTTCGGCTACATTGACATCTTTCAGCGCCTTGCCGAAGTAGATCTGCGCCGCCGCGGCGAAGCCGTAGGCACGCTGCCCCAGGTAAATCTGGTTGATGTAGAGCTGCAGGATTTCGTCCTTGGACAGGCTCGCCTCGATCTTCAGGGAAAGCAGCGCCTCATACAGCTTGCGCGTCAGCGTCTTTTCCTTGGACAGGAAAAAATTCCTTGCCACCTGCATGGTGATGGTGGAAGCTCCCTGGCGCTTGCCGCCGGAAGTGAGGTTGGAGTATGCGGCCCTGATGACGCCTTGGTAGTCCACCCCGATATGCTGATAGAAACGCTCGTCCTCGGCCGCCAAGATGGCCTGCTTCATGATTTCTGGGACTTCGCCGATGGCAACAACGGCGCGCCGCTCCTCGCCGAACTCGCCGATCAGGATGCCGTCCGAGCTGTATACCCGCAGCGGGACTTTGGGCCGATAGTCGGTGAGCACGTCGAGCGAGGGCAGGTTCGGGTACGCGAGCAGCACCATGAGGCCGAGCAGTGCGCCGCCGATGAGGCCCAGTCCGGCCAGCAGCAGCAGCGGAAAGGCGATGAAGCGCAGCCAGGTGAAAGATTTAGAACTCATTGCAGACTAGGGAGGAGTTCCCCGGAGAGGACTTTCCCCTCACCCTTGAAGCGGGACCGAGGAAGGGGGATCGAGACCTTCGGGTGCAGCTCCTCATGCTCTCCTGAGTCAGGGGCCGTTTCGGGCATTTCTGAAACAGCCTCCTATGGGTCAAATGGCCGGTTTCACCGCGCCAGGCGCGGGCCTGAGTTTCGGGGTTCCACGCAGGGCTGGGCTGCCCGTCTGGTCCCGGCGCTGCCAAAATCACGCCGACGTAGTTTCCTGAAAGGCTGGCATTATAGAGTATCCGAGGGGCCGACGGGCCGGTAGGGCGGGCCAAACCCGCCCCTATTATTTGCTTTACATCGTCTAGACTTGTTGCTAGCATTTAACGTAAATTATATGTATCGCGCCTAACCGGGGATAGTTCAAAGGGAAATTCAGCTTGGACCTTGATATCTTCAAGCCTAAAGCACCGCCCCTTTTCGGCATGGACATCAGTTCGTCTGCCGTGAAGATGGTCGAGATTGTCGACGCGGGCAAGGGCGCGTTGCGCGTGGAGCGCTACGTGATCGAGCCCCTGCCCAAGGACGCAGTGGTGGACGGCAATATCACCAACCTCGAGGCCGTGGTAGAGACGGTTTCGCGCGGGTGGAAGAAGCTCGCCACGCGCACCAAGAACGTCGCCATGGCGCTGCCGACGGCGGCAGTGATCACCAAGAAGATCATTGCGCCGGCCGGATTGCGCGACGCCGAGTTGGGCGTCCAGGTGGAAACCGAGGCTAACCAGTACATTCCTTTCGCCTTGGAAGAGGTCTATCTCGACTATCAGGTGATCGGCCCGGCGCCGTCCAATGCCGAGGAGGCGGAAGTGCTGATCGCTGCTTCACGCAAGGAAAAAGTGGAGGACCGCGTGGCGGTGGCCGAGGCCGCGGGCCTGAAGGCCCTGGTAATGGACGTGGAATCCTACGCGGTGCAGACCGCATTCGAACTGATCAAGAAGCAGTTTCCCGACGATGGCAAAGACCAGAATATCGCCTTGGTCGATATCGGCGCCAACGTCATGAACGTCACCGTACTGCGCAACGACCAGACCGTGTACACGCGCGAGCAGGCGTTCGGCGGCAGCCAGCTGACCCAGGACATCATGCGTCAGTACGGCATGAGCCAGGAGGAGGCGGAGAACGCCAAGCGCAGCGGCGGCTTGCCCGATTCGTACGAGGCCGAAATCCTGCGCCCGTTCCTGGAAAACCTGGCGCTGGAAGTGCAGCGCGCGATGCAGTTTTTCTTTACCTCGACCCAATATACCAGCATCGAGCACATTCTGCTCACCGGCGGCTCCGCCGTGATTCCCGGTCTGGAAGACATGGTCGGCTCCCGTTCTCAAGTTAACACCAGGGTGGCAAATCCGTTCGCGAGCATGCAGATATCGCCGCGCATCCAGCCGAAGAAACTGCTGGTCGACGCCCCCTCGCTGATGGTTGCTTGCGGCCTGGCCATGCGGAGGTTCGACCCGTGATCCGCATCAATCTGCTGCCTTGGCGCGAAGCGCGGCGCAAGGCGCACAATCTGCAGTTTTTCATCCTCATGGGGATGGTCGCCGGCCTGGCTGCGTCCATCGTCCTGCTGGTGCACGGCTATTACGCCACGCGCATTTCCACCCAAACCGAGCGCAACCGCTTCCTCAAGGACGAGAACGCCAAGCTCGACAAGGAAATCGAGGAAATCAAGAAGCTCAAGGAAGAGATTCAGGCGCTGTTGTCGCGCAAGCAGGTGATCGAGACGCTGCAGGCCGATCGTGCCCAGACGGTATATCTGCTCGAACAGCTGGTGCGGCAGACCCCCGACGGGGTCTATCTGCGCTCTGTCAAGCAGACCGGCAATAAGGTCAATTTGACCGGCTACGCGCAATCCAACGCCCGCGTATCGACGCTGATGCGCAATTTCGAGGCTTCCCCGTATCTGGAGAATCCGGATCTGGTGGAGATCAAGGCGGCCACTGTCGGCAACAAGCGCCTGTCGGAATTCACCATGAACGTCAGCATCAAACGCCTGCAGACCGAGACCGACGCCAAGGGACAGGCCGGCAAGCCTGCGCCGCCGGTGGCGAAGAAATAGGGACGCCGGATGAATAAGCTGCTCGAACAATTCAAGTATCTCAACCCGAAGGACCCGGGGACCTGGCCGGTCCTGCCGAAGCTGCTCGCGTTGATCGTCACCTTGGTTGCCCTGGTCGCCGTGGGCTACGTGGCCGACTGGCAGGGGCAGATGGACGAGCTTGTGGCGGGCGCCGAGCAGGAAGCTAAACTCAAGACCGAGTACAAGGACAAGAAGCAGCTCGCAGTCAACCTCGATTTGTACCGTCAGCAGCTGCGCGAAATCGACACATCGTTTGGCGCGCTGCTGAAGCAGCTGCCGAACAAGTCGCAAATGGACGCATTGCTGGTGGACATCAACCAGGCGGGCCTGGGGCGCGGCCTGCAGTTCGAGTTGTTCAAGCCGGCGCCGCAGGAGACGATGAAGGACTTCTACGCCGAGCTGCCGGTCACGGTGAAGGTCACGGGCAGCTATCACGACATGGGGCAGTTCGCGAGCGACATCGCGCAGTTGTCGCGCATCGTCACGCTCAACGATATTTCCATCGGCCCGGCGGGCAAGGATGGCAGCGTGCTGGTGATGGACACCACCGCGAAGACGTTCCGCTATCTCGACGAGGAAGAAGTGGCGAAACAGAAGAAGGCTGCGAAGGGGCCGGCTAAGAAATGAGAAACCTCGCTGTCATAGTTGCCGCAATGTTCGTGCTCGCCGCCTGCGGCGGCGACGAGCATCAGGACCTCAAAGAAGAACTCAAGAACATGACCAAGGACCTGCGCGGCAACATTCCGCCGCTGCCGGTGGTGAAGCCCTACGAACCGGTGCCGTATACGGCGTATGAGCTGCCCGACCCGTTCGGGCCGGCCAAGATCGAGCTCGCGACCGGGGCGGCGAAGAACAAAGGCGGCGCGAATGCGCCCAATACCAACCGGCCCAAGGAAGCGCTGGAGGCCTACCCGCTGGAATCGCTGAGAATGGTCGGCACGCTGTCGCAGAAGGGCGTCAACTATGCCCTGGTGCGTGCCGACGCGAGCGTGTACCGGGTGAAAGTGGGCAATTACATGGGGCAGAATTTCGGCCTCATCACCGGCATTACCGACAATCAGATTAACCTCAAAGAGTTGGTGCAGGATGCATCTGGCGACTGGACTGAGCGCAAGGTCGCGCTGCAGCTGGTCGAAGCGGAAGCGGCAAAAGGAAGGTGAGGATCTCTATGGCTAAAATTCTCGGTGTATTCGGCTTCTTGACCGCATCCTTCTGGGCTGCAATGGCGCTGGCGCAGCCAGCGCTGAACAGCGTCGAAGCCTTCAACGTGTCGCAGCAAAGCGGAAAGGTCATCATCAAGCTCACGCTGAAGGAGGCGCTCAAAGCGCAGCCAGGCAGCTTCACCGTCGCCAACCCCGCGCGCATCGCATTCGACCTGCCCGGCACCGTGAACAACCTTGGGCGCAACAGCCAGCGCATCGGCGAAGGCGAGCTGGTGAGCATGAACATGGTGCAGGCGGGGGAGCGCACGCGCATGGTGCTGAACCTGCGCCAGCTGGTCAGCTATGACACCCAGATCGACGGCAACAACCTGGTGGTTATTCTCGCCGGGGCGCCCGCGACCACCGCCAGCGCCGGAGCCGCAGGCACGGTCACGCATTTTGTCGAAGCCAAGGCGGTCGATACGCATTCCGTGCGTGATGTCGATTTCCGCCGCGGCAAGTCCGGCGAAGGCCGGATTGTGGTCGATTTGTCCGACAGTTCCACCGGCATAGACATCCGCCAACAGGGCCAGAATCTGGTGATCGATTTCTTCAAGACCTCCCTGCCGGACAAGCTGCGCCGGCGCCTGGACGTGACCGACTTCGGCACGCCGGTGCAGTCGATCAATACGTTCAGCCAGGGCGACAACGTGCGCATGGTGATTACGCCCAAGGGGCAGTGGGAACACAGCGCCTACCAGACCGACAACCAGTTCGTGGTCGAGGTGAAGCAGGTGGTGCCGGACCCGAACAAGCTCGCGCAGGGGACCAAGCCGGGATTTACCGGAGAGAAGCTCTCGCTCAACTTCCAGAACGTCGAAGTGCGCAGCGTGCTCAACGTGATCGCCGACTTCACCGACCTCAACATTATCACCAGCGACTCCGTCGGCGGCAGCCTGACTCTGCGCTTGAAAGACGTGCCTTGGGACCAGGCGCTGCAGATCATTCTCGATACGCGCGGCCTGGACATGCGCAAGAACGGCAACGTGGTGTGGATCGCTCCGCGCGACGAACTCGCGACGAAGGAAAAACTGGCGCTCGAGTCGCAGCAGCAGATCGGTGAACTGGAGCCGGTGCGCACCGAGAGTTTCGTGCTCAATTACCAGAAGGCGCAGGATGTGCAGACCCTGCTGACCTCGGACAAGCAGAAAGTATTGTCCAAGCGCGGCAGCGCCGTGGTCGATGCGCGCACCAACACCGTGTTCGTGCAGGACGTGCCGACGCGCCTGGAGGAAGTGCGCAAGCTGATCGCGCAGATCGACGTGCCGGTGCGCCAGGTGATGATCGAAGCGCGCATCGTCGAGGCCAACGACACGTTCAGCAAGAACCTGGGCGCGAAACTCGGCTACAACACGACCAAGCAGGGCGGCCAGCGCCTGATCGGACCGAGCGCGCGCTATACCGTGGGCGGGCAGCTCAGCTCGACCGGCCAATTGACGACGAGCGAAGGCGGCCAGCATCTGGTGACGGGTACCCCCGACATTACGCAGGTGCAGAACGTGAACCTGCCGGCCACCGGCCTGGGCGGCTTCAACCCGGGTACGATATCGACGATCCTGTTCAACCGGAACTTCACCCAGTTCATCACCATGGAGCTGACCGCGTTGGAGGCGGACGGCAAGGGCAAAATCATCTCCAGCCCGCGCGTGCTGACCGGCGACAAGGTCGAGGCGGTGATCGAGCAGGGTACCGAATTGCCGTATCAATCGGCGACATCGAGCGGGGCCACCAGCGTGTCGTTCCGCAAGGCCAATCTGAGCCTCAAGGTGAAGCCGCAGATCACGCCTGACGGTAACATCATCATGACGCTGGACATCAACAAGGATTCGGTGGGGCAGGTGACCGCGGCGGGCTTCGCCATCGACACCAAGCACGTCAAGACCGAGGTGCTGGTCGAAAACGGCGGCACGGTCGTGATCGGCGGGATTTTCAGCCAGGATGAGCGCAACACCACCACCAAGGTCCCGCTGTTCGGCGACATCCCGGTATTGGGCCACTTGTTCAGAAACAACAGCAAGACCGACAACAAGACCGAACTGCTGGTGTTCATCACGCCGCGCATCGTGGATGATCGCCTGACCGTACGCTGATTGCTTCTTCGTTGTGCACGAAAGAGCCGGACTTCCGGCTCTTTTTTTATCCAGGCGCGGGGCGCCGCGCCAACCGCGCCGCGCCGGGCCCCGCGGCGCATGGCTACTGCTAGAATGGCCGCGTGAAAATCTCGGACAACATATTTCTCGTCGGTCTGATGGGCGCGGGAAAAACCACCGTCGGCAGACAGCTCGCGTCCGAGCTCGCCAAGACCTTTCACGATACCGACCATGAGATCGAGCGCCGCACCGGCGTCAGAATCGCCCTCATATTCGAAATCGAGGGCGAACCCGGCTTTCGCGCGCGCGAAAAGCAGGTGGTCGATCAGCTGACGCAGCTCGCCAACGTGGTGCTCGCCACCGGCGGCGGCGCGGTGCTCGATGCCGACAACCGCAGGCATCTGGCCGAGCGCGGCGTGGTGGTGTACCTGCACGGCCAGCCCAAGGATCTGTGGTATCGCACCCGGCACGACAAGTCGCGGCCCCTGCTGCAAAACACCGATGCGCTGGAAAAACTGCAGAACCTGTATCTGCAGCGCGATCCGCTGTACCGCGAGATCGCCGACGTCGTGATCGACACCGGGCGCCAGAGCGCGCGCGCCCTGCTGCACCAATTGCTGCCGCAATTGCGCGAACGATGCAAACTCTCCGCGTAGAACTGGGCGAGCGCGCCTACCCGATACACATCGGCGAGCGTCTGCTCGCCGATGCAAGTCTGGTCCTGCCCTACCTGGACCTGCCCCGGGTCGCGATCGTGACCAACACCACGGTTGCGCCGCTGTATCTGCAGCAATTGAGTGCGGCCTTGCGCGCCCAGGGGGTGGAAGTGATCAGCATCGTGCTCGAGGACGGCGAGCGCTACAAGAACTGGGCCACCCTCAACCGCATTTACGATGCGCTGCTCGAGCAGCGCTGCGACCGCAAGACCACGCTGATCGCGCTGGGCGGCGGCGTCGTCGGCGATCTGGCCGGTTTTGCCGCCGCGACCTACATGCGCGGCATCCCTTTTGTCCAAGTTCCGACCACGCTGCTCGCTCAGGTGGACTCCTCCATCGGCGGCAAAACCGGGATCAATCACCCGCTGGGCAAGAACATGATCGGCGCGTTCTACCAGCCGCGCCTGGTGCTGGCCGACACGGCGGTGCTCGCGACCCTGCCGCCGCGCGAGCTTTCGGCCGGTCTGGCCGAAGTGATCAAGCACGGTCTGATCCGCGACGCGGCCTTCGTCGCCTGGCTGGAACAGAATATGGAAAAATTGCTGGCCTGCGATGCAGCAGCCCTGGCGCATGCGGTGCGCTGCTGCTGCGAGATCAAGGCCGCAGTGGTGGCCGCGGACGAGCGCGAAACCGGCGTGCGCGCGCTGCTCAATTTCGGCCATACGTTCGGCCATGCGATCGAGTCCGCGCTGGGCTATGGCGAATGGCTGCACGGCGAGGCGGTGGCCGCGGGCATGGCTATGGCGGCCGAGCTGTCGCGGCGCATGGGGTTCATCGCGCAGGCCGACGTAGACCGCGTCGTCGCGCTGCTCAAGCGCGCAAAACTGCCCGTCGCCCAGCCCGGCATCGCGCCGGCGCGGCTGCTGGAGCTCATGGCGGTGGACAAGAAAACCGAGGGCGGCCGGCTGCGCTTTGTCCTGCTCGACCGGATCGGCGCCGGTTCCATCCGCGACCAAGTGCCGGCCGAACTGCTGCAGCAGGCACTGGCCGCCCCCGCCGGCTGAGTCCGGCGCGCCGCACCGGCCCGCAGGGCCGGACTGGGGCCTAAACGCTTGAAGTGACACGGGTCCGCAGGTAAAATCAACGGTTCCGCCGGAAAAGTCGCGCGCTTGCGCGCGGCCTTCCGGAGCCATTTTTGCAGCTAAAGGTACCAGCGTGACCCAACCGGCTCTACCACTCAATCGGCCCGCGGCGCAGGGGTTATACGATCCCGCCAACGAACACGACGCCTGCGGCGTGGGATTCGTCGCCAATATCAAGGGCGCCAGAAGCCACGGCATCGTCGAGCAAGGGCTGCTGATCCTGAAGAACCTCGCGCACCGCGGCGCGGTCGGGGCCGATCCGCTCGCGAGCGATGGCGCCGGCATCCTGATCCAGATCCCGGACCGGTTCCTGCGCGAGGAAATGGCGGCGCAGGGCGTGCAGCTGCCGCCAGTGGGCCAATACGGCGTAGGCATGGTGTTCCTGCCGCAGGAAGCGGCATCGCGCTTCGCCTGTGAATACGAAATCGAGCGCGCGATCAAGGACGAGGGACAGGTGCTGCTCGGCTGGCGCGATGTGCCGCGCGACAACTCGGGGCTGGGCGAGTCGGGGAAGAAGATAGAGCCGGTGGTGCGCCAGGTATTCATCGGCCGCGGCAGCAACGTGACCGTAACCGACGCGCTGGAGCGCAAGCTCTACATCATCCGCAAGTCTTCGGGCCACGCGATCCAGGCGCTGCGGCTCAAGCACGGCAAGGAGTTCTATGTGCCGTCGATGTCGGCGCGTACCCTCGTGTACAAGGGCTTGCTGCTCGCCGATCAGGTGGGCCGGTATTACAAGGACCTGCAGGATCCGCGCCTGGTGTCGGCGCTGGCGCTGGTGCACCAGCGCTTCTCCACCAATACTTTCCCGACCTGGGACCTTGCGCACCCGTTCCGCCTGATCGCCCACAACGGCGAGATCAACACCCTGCGCGGCAACGTCAACTGGATCCGCGCGCGGCAGCAGGCGATTTTCAGCCCGATACTCGAAGCCGACCTGAACAAGGTCTGGCCGCTGATCTACGACGGCCAGTCCGATTCGGCCTCGTTCGACAATGCGCTCGAGCTGCTGGTAATGTCGGGCTATTCGCTCGCGCACGCGATGATGATGCTGATTCCCGAGGCCTGGGAAAAGCACAACACCATGGACGACAACCGGCGTGCTTTCTATGAGTACCATGCGGCGATGATGGAGCCCTGGGACGGCCCGGCCGCGGTCGCGTTCAGCGACGGGCGCCAGATCGGCGCCACACTCGACCGCAACGGCCTGCGCCCGGCGCGCTACATCGTCACCGACGACGACCTCGTGATCATGGCGTCCGAAGCGGGCGTGCTGCCGATTTCCGAGGAAAAGATCGTCAAGAAATGGCGCCTGCAGCCGGGCAAGATGTTCCTCATCGATGTCGAACGCGGACGCATCATCGACGACAAGGAGCTGAAGGATACCCTCGCGGCGGCGAAACCCTACCGCGAGTGGATAGAGCGCATCCGCGTCAGGCTCGATGACGTGGAGACCGACCGGCAGCAACCCGAGCGCTCGGAAGTGCCGCCGCTCGACCGACAGCAGGCCTTCGGCTATACCCAGGAAGAGCTCAAGTTCCTGATGCTGCCGATGGCCGCAGCCGGGGAGGAAGCCATCGGCTCCATGGGCAACGACTCGCCGCTGGCGGTGCTGTCGGACAAGAACAAGACCCTG
>JAJZUN010000056.1 GCA_021848555.1 Pseudomonadota bacterium
ACGCAGCAGTTAGGATGCTCTAGCTCGCTAACCAGCTGGACCATGCGATGAAGGCGGTATGCCTAAGGTTCGAAGAAGGCGAAGCCGGAACGATGGGCTATCTCAACCGGATGGGCTTTTTCGACAACTTGAGCAGCCGGGTCGAAGTGAAGCCGCACAGGCCCCAATATTCCGGGGCCGAACGCTACGGCGGGACGAACGCAGGCCTTGTGGAGATCGCCCGTATCGATCGCGAAAAGAAAGACCATACGCTGATGTCAAGGCTGACCGGGGCGCTCACTGCCAGTTGTGTGCAGCGGCCTGACGTCCACGAGCTGGGCGGAGCGGCGTGGCTGATATTCGCGGAACTGATCGACAATGTATTTTCGCATAGCGAAACGCCGCTCGACGGATATGCCGCGCTGCAAGTCTATCGATCCGGCGTGAAAGTCGCGGTTTCCGACAGCGGGCTCGGGATCATGGAAACCTTGCGGCCCGCGCTGCGCGAGAGCACGCCGAGGCTTGCCGTCCTGTCCGACGCGGAGCTGCTGACCGAGATCTTCAGACAGGGCTTGTCGCGGCACGGTACCGATCGGGGCTGCGGGCTGAAGGGCAGCGCCGCCAAGGCCATGAAATTCAAAGCAGCGCTGGACGTGCGGCTTCCGACCAGCCGAATTCTGCTGGTGCCTGGCCAAGAGGGCTATCGGCCCGATATGGCCTATAGCTATGAGTGCCTGCCCCTCATCTGGGGTACCCACGTCTGTTTCACATTCCCCATTGACTTGGCCGTCTAATTCCGCTTAACTTAAGCTGATGAACCAGAACTTCATTGTGATCCGTCTGGCCGACTTTATGGGCGGGGCCACTGAGGGCTGGGGCCGGGAGGAGGGGCGCGTAGTCTATCCCCGTCTCCTGAAGTTCGTAGAGGCGCATCCGGGGGTTTTGGTTTTTAAGGTTTCTGTGGAGGGCGTCCAGCGCGTAGACATATCGTTCGCGTCGGAGACGGTGGTGGAGCTTGCTAAGCGGTTCCATGGAACGAAGGGTTTCTGCTTTATCGATCTTGTGGACCTGGACATGCTGGAGAACTGGGAAGCGGCTGCTGTGCGCAAAGAGCAACCGATAATGCTCCAGGAGGGCTCGGCGTTGCGCGTGTTGGGCCCCCAGCCCACGAGGGGCCTGGCCGAGGCACTGGATTTCGCGCTCAAGCGCCCGAGCACGCGTGCGGCCGAGTTCGTCAGCTCCATGTCCAAGCGCAAGATGTCGATTGCGAACGCGAGCTCGAAGTTCAAGCAGCTCTGGCAGAAAGGCTTTCTGTTAAGACAAGAGGTTACGGCGGTGTCAGGCGGCATTGAGTATGCCTATTACCGCATGACCTAATTTTTTTGGCAACCGGTTAATCTCATTAATTTAACGAGAAGAGGTGAAGCATGGCCAATGGCCCGATACATCGCCTAACCGCAGCGACGGTGGTGGGGGGTACGCTCGCGCTCGCCGAGGTGCGCGCTCGTGAGTCCTCCTTCAAGCCTCTGGTGGGAGCAGGATTAGCGGCGCTTCTGACCAATCTGCCCGACAGACTGGAGCCCCCAACTCATCCGAACCATCGGCAGTTCTTCCACAGCATCGCCTGTGAGGCCGCCGTTGGAACGCTTGCCTATTCGCTGTGCGCGTGGAAACCGCCCGAGCACTGGAAGAAGGCGCTGCGCTTTGTCTTGCTGGCCGGCTGCGGAGCATATGCGGTACACCTTGTGCTCGACGCGGCCACACCAAAATCCCTGCCTTTGCTTGGGCGCATATAGCGCGCAGCGGCTAACGATGTCTGCCTTGAGGAGGACCCTGATGACGACCTGCGTGGGCTTAACGGACGACCCCGATCGGCGCAGGACCGAGCACGGAAGTCCATCGGACTGGCGGGTGGTGCGCTCCTTCGCTGCCGAGGTGCAGGCGCGCGCGTGGGAAGGTCAGTTCGCCAACGCGCCGGGCTATCGGGCAGGAACCGGCGGTTCGGGTTGGCGCTACGGCTATGCGTACACCATCACCCAGCGCACGAAGCAATAGGAAGAGCGGCGGAATGCTCACGCATCGCGCTTTCGCCAGCCCCGAGCAAAGCCGCATCTGCGCGAAGCTGCGGGTTCTGCGCGCCCGTTGGTGAGACGGCGTCCATTCGCGGCGCAGGGAGACTTTCGTGAGCAAGCGCCGCTACGGCTTCGACGAACAGAAGATCCAGCGCTTTCTCAAGGAGGGTCGCGGAACGGGACACAGCGCCGCATACAAACCGTGGCTGACGATTCAGGACATTTCATCGCTCGGGCGTTCCTCCCGCATTCACAGCTTCAAGACAAGGCGCGAGCATCACCTGCTTTCCGATCATGAAGCCGGGCTGTTCCTGATGCTCGAATGGTCGGCCACGGTGGTGGACATCCGTGAGCAGTTTCCGCTGGAACGCGAAGCCACGCGCCGGATTGCGCGCGAATTGGGCGTTCCTCACCCCAGGGACCCGCATAGCCGGGTGGATTTGGTGATGACGACCGATTTCCTGATCGACGCGAAGATCGACGGCGGGATCCAAGTGCATGCCCGAGCGGTCAAGCCGGCGGACAAGCTGGACGACGGGCGCACCGTGCAGAAGCTCGAGATCGAACGCCGGTATTGGCAAGATCACGGCGCATCCTGGGCGTTGGTGACCGACCAGGATCTGCCGAAGCAGCGCATCAGGAACCTGCGTTGGCTGCATGAGATGCAGTCGTTTGACCGCATGACGGCGCCGCACCCCGATTACTGGCAGGACCGCTGTCAGTGGTTTCTGGCCAGTCTGGCGGCGGTCTCGACCGACATGACGATTGCGCGATTCATCGAGCAGCTGGAGCAGTCGGGCAACTTCCGTCCCGACGAGGCATTGACGGTGCTCCGCCATCTGGTTTCGAACAAGCGGGTCGCCTTCGATCTGGATGACCCGTTCAGCGTTCGCTGGCCGGTGACCCGGCTGCGTTCCCTTGAAGCGCAGCCGCGCTTCAGAGGCACGGCCTGAAATGCTCAAACGCAACGATCTCATCGAGTATCTGCAGCCGGCGAGAAAGCGGATCAGGCTTCTCTGGTGTCCCGCCTCCGGCGACGCGGTCGCCGCCATCGACGCCGCAGACGCCGGCGCCATGCCCGAGGTGCTTTCGATCGATCTCCTGCGTGCGGATCTCGAAGCCGGTCACGCGCGCCTGCTCCTTGAGGACCCCTACCTGGTGCTGGTGGCGGACGACGAACGGTTGCCGCAACGGCACCGTCAGATGCGCGACCAGGCGTGGAGCGTGATTGAGGGCCTGGTGACGAGCGAACCCGCCATCTACTTCGCGGACCGGCGGGGAAAACTGATCGAGCAATGCGCCGGGCGGCACTGTGTGACCCGCCGGAGCCTCTACAAATACCTGCGCCGCTACTGGCAACGCGGACAGACGCGCAATGCGCTGCTGCCTGACTACGGCCGCTGCGGCGGCAAAGGCAAGGAAAGAACGGCGCACGGCGCGTCCAAGCTGGGGCGGCCGGTCAAGTATTCCGATAAGGCAGGGCTCAACGTCACGCCGGACCTCCGGCGCGTGTTCCAGGTGGGGACCCAGCGCTTCCTGCTTTCCGGCACGAAATTCACGGTGGCGGACGCCTATCTGGAGATCAAACGGACCTTCCTCAGTTCAAAGACCATCGATCCGGAGAACGGGCGCATCCGCCATCGCCCCATCGAGGCGATGGAAAACACCGGGCTCCCGACCATCGGCCAGTATCGCTATTGGCTGCAAAAGGATTTCAAGTCGCTCGAGATCAAGCGTTGCCGCGTCGGCGCCAAAAAATACGACAAGGACCTGCGCGGGCTCCTCGGCACGTCCACCGCCGAGGTGCTGGGTCCGGGGGACCGCTACCAGATCGACGCAACCATTGCCGACGTCTACCTGGTCTCGCGGCTGGATCGGGAGAAAATCATCGGCCGGCCGGTGCTTTACGTTGTAATCGACGTCTTCAGCCGCATGATCGCAGGATTGTACGTCGGACTGGAGGGGCCCTCATGGGTGGGCGCCATGATGGCGCTGGCGAACACTCATGCTGACAAGGCCGCTTACTGCAGGCGATTTGGCATCAACATCGACGAAGAGGACTGGCCCTGCCATTACTTGCCGGGAACCCTCCTCGGGGATCGCGGCGAGATCGAGAGCGCGAAGATCAACTCGCTCATCAACAATTTCCACGTCACCGTGGAAAACGCCGCCTCCTACCGGGCGGACTGGAAGGGCATCGTCGAACAGCGTTTTCATCTGCTGCCGGCCCGGTTCAAGCCCTACGTGCCCGGCTACGTGGAAACGGATTTCCGCGCGCGCGGCGGCAAGGATTACCGGCTGGACGCGGTACTGGATCTCGATGAGTTCACGAAAATCGTCATCTGGTGCGCGCTGTACTACAACAGCCATCATGAGCTGAAGAAGTACGACAAGGACCGCGACGTGCTCGCCGACGGCGTTCCGGCCGTTCCGATCGAGCTGTGGCAGTGGGGAGCCCACAACCGGAGCGGGCGCCTGCGCTCGTTCCCGGAGGAGCTTGTCCGCTTCAGCCTGTTGCCGACGGATGTCGCCAGCGTCACGACATTCGGCATCCGCTGGCGGGGCAGCCATTACACCTGTCCGAAAGCCGTCGAGCAACGCTGGTTTGATCTTGCGCGCCAGCGCGGGTCGTGGCTGGTTGCGATATCCTACGATCCGCGCGATCTCGAGGCTGTCTACCTGCATCACGAAAGCGATCCCGCCGAGTTCGAGGTCTGTTCCCTCACCGAGCGCAGCCGTGCGCATCGGGGCCTGTCGCTCTGGGAGCTCGAGCAACAGACGCAGGCCGACCGGCGGGCGGGAGGCAGCCAAACTCTGGATCGGCAAATGGCCGAATGCGACGTGGCGTCCAACATCAGCGAGGTGGTGGAGCAGGCGAAACGGAAGAAGGCACGCGCAGATCCCAAGAGTGCCGCGCGCCGCACCGGGGAGATCCGCGGCAATCGCGGCCGAGAGAAGGAGGCCCGACGCCGAACGGAGACCTTCCGCCTTGCGCCCCCGCCGACATCGAAGCCGCCCAACGTCGTCCCGTTTCCGGCCGCCAGCCCCGGAGAACCCGACTACAGCGAACCGGACATCGATGAGATCCTGAAGCCAGGGGGTGAGGATGGCTGATCCCAGCGCCGGGGACTTGCCGCCCGATCTTCCCGAGTATGCCGAAAACCCCTTCATCGCCCGCCTGCCGGGGCTGATGTCGCAGCGCGGCCTGCTGCAGGCCCTGGCGTCCCGTCCGCGGTTCGATGAAAAAGAGCGCGGCTACGAGGCCCACATCCGCAAGCACTGCATCGTGCGCCTCGCCCGCTACTTCGAGCCGATGGCCCGGCAGGTCCAGCTTGCCGAACGCTTCGGCATGCTCCTGCGCCAGGGCTATGTGGGGCGCAACCCGCTGACCCACGCGTATATCGCCCACCTCCATGCCGGTGCCGCGCGCATTGAGACTGGCGCCCTGCATGTCGCGGTCGACCCCCCCGCGGAGAACACCGCCACAAGCTTCGCTCTCGTCGGCTGCTCGGGAAGCGGCAAGACGCTCTCGATGGAGAAGATCCTGCGCCTGTATCCACAGACGATCGCCCACCAGGAACCCTTCAGCCTGATGCAGATCGTCTGGCTGCGGCTCGAATCGCCCTCCCAGGGTTCCCCCAAGCAGCTTTGCATCAACTTCTTCTCCGCTGTCGACAGGCTGATCGGCACGGACTACGCCAGGCGTTTCGCCGGCCGCGGCGTCAGTGCCGAGCAGATGCTGGTGTACATGGCGCAGGTGGCCCAACTCCACGCGCTCGGCGTTCTCGTGGTGGACGAGATCCAGCATCTCAAGCAGACAAAGCTCGGTCCCCAGGCCTTGCTTAACTTTCTGGTCACCCTGGTCAACACCATCGGCGTCCCGGTCATCCTCATCGGCACGCTCGGAGCCGTCCCCATCCTGCAGGGCAACTTCAGCCAGGCGCGCCGGGCGAGCGGCCTCGGTTCGCTGGTCTGGGAGCGGCTGCAGCCCGGCGCGTCCTGGGACCGCTTCGTCGAACGGCTCTGGAAATACCAATGGGTACGCGAACCCGCTCCCCTGACGCCGGGCCTTCGGGCGGCGCTCTACGAGGAAAGCCAGGGCATCGTCGATATCGTCGTCAAGCTCTTCATGCTGGCGCAGCTGCGCGTGGTCGGCATCAGCGGGGCGGGCAGAAGACAGCCGGAAACGTTGACGGAGAAACTCTTCCGTCAGGTTGCCCGTGATGAATTCAGCATGGTTCGGCCCATGCTGGAGGCGTTGCGGGCGAACGATGCGGAGAAGATCGCGCGCTACGACGATCTCCGGCCGCTCCAGGATCATGTGCACCGCGTTCTGGCGAGCGCGGTTGGTGAGACCAGCACGGCCGATGCGCCGCCAGCCCCCGCTTTGCCGGCAACCGCGCCGGAGGCCGCGAGCTCCCCGATCGAGGAGAAGATCCTCGCGTCTCTGGCTTCGCTGGGCGTCGCGGACGATGTCGCCCGGGCGCTCATCGAGGAAGCGGGTGCGGAAGGCGGCATCGACGATCCCCTGTTGCTGATGAGCCGGATAGCCGCGAAGTTGTCCGCGACGCCAGTGAAGCGCAAGAAGCCGAGGCCTGAACAGGAGGCGCCAAGCGAGATGCCCCGAGAGGATTTGCGGCGCCTCGTCGCCGAGGGCAAATCCGCAGGCAAGACCGGCTACGAGGCCCTGCGCGATGCCGGGGCCGTCCGGCCGCCTTTGCAGGACTTTGGCGGATAGGCGGCGGATGCTCGCGTATTTTCCCCAGATCTATCCGCACGAACTGCTCTACAGCGTGCTCGCGCGCTACCACCACCACTTGGGCGGCACGAACCCCGGGGGCACGATGGAGGCGCTATTCGGGACGCGGTTCGCCATCGCTGCTGTGGACCTTCCCGGCCATCTCGCGCGGATCCAGGCCGCCCTGGACGGACCCCATCCGGTCGGGCGCATCGGCCCATGAGCAAGCTCGTCTTCCGGGCGATCGCCCAGCTTGGCGATGAGCCCCAGGAGGTGTACTGGCTCGCCGGGTTCGAGCGGCGCGTGCCCAACGACTGGTACGTGCGGCTCGTGCTGTTGGGGCGGAAATCTGGGCGGTTCCGCACAATGAGCGTGCCGATCGGGCTTCTTCCCGCCCTCGCGCTGGGCGCCTGGTTCGACCGCGGGGAACTCAAGACCGCCAGCGCCCGCGGGGAGGTTGGAACCGCGCTCATCGGCGACGTGGGTGCCGGCGAGGTTGTCACGTCGGCGGACATTCCCGAACGCCTCTACACATTTCCCGGACCGTCCGGCGTACAACGCCTGTTCCGCTATAGCGCAGGCGATACCGAAGTGCTGGTTCCGGCAGCCGAGCTGGTCCGATTTCTCTTCCTGCACAACCGGGCGCTTGCGATTGCGGTCATGCGGCCTGGTGCCCTGAACCTCCTGTTCCGGCCGGAAGCTCCGGGGTACCAGGAACGGCGCCTTGTCGAATTCACCCGCGAGATGCCGCACCAATGCCTGACCAGGCGCTTTGTGAAGGAATTCGCCTGGCTGGCCCTCGATCCTGGCGCGCGCCGGTCATGGGACAGCGTCGCCGAACAGAGCGCAGGCCGGAATTATGTGATGTTCGCGCCGCCCCCCATCCGCGATTCACTGTGGCGGTCGCGCGGGGTGAGGTGCGGACACCGGTGGCTGGTGCTGGAACTTCTCTCGATCAGTGGGCGGCGGGCGCCTTGTGAGGAGCTTTCCTACAGTCATCCGCGGTTCCGAAGCGTTATCCGGGCATCTGCCGGTGCCGACTTTCCGGAATCGCGCGGTGCGCCGTCGGGGCCGCGCGAGCGTGTCCGCTACGTGTACGAACTCGACGGCGGAGGAGATGGAGCCACGGCCTCCCGCAACCTCTTAACGATCGGGCTCGACGCCAAGACCATGGATTTTGAGAGCCCAGTAAAGCTGATTCGGCTTGCTGCGGAAACCCGACAGCGCAGCGGTGCCCGCGCCGATGCCGGAGTTGACGGCGGCGGCTCAGGACGTATCCGAACGGTCGCAATCGGCGTCAGCGCCGGCGAACGCTCCGACAGCGCTTCGTCGCCGCCCCTCGAATTTCGGTCTCTCGCGCCGGCAAGGCCCGAGACCGCGGGGAATTTCGAGGCCTTTGAGGCCTGCGTGCAACGCCTCCGCAACCGATTGCGGCATGCGGACATCGCTACGGAGGTAGTCCAACTCAAATCCGGCCGCGCGTTCTCGACGCTCGGCCGAGACCCGCGGTCCGCGATGGTGGTGGCGATCCGGCTGCCAAGTCGCCCTCCGGCAGTGCTCTTGGACGTCGACCGCACTGGGGTCATCGCCTTGTCGGCCATGGTCTTGCTGTTTTCGGACCCGAAGGTGGCGGCGGCCACCGTCGGAATGGCGATGAAGCGAACGCTCGACGGGCTGGTGGATGCGGGCGGCCATTGGAGCCGCGAGATCGAAGAAGAGCTCAGCGGCGTGTGCCAGTCGCGGCGACTTCCCAAATTTCTGGTGCCACGCGATCAAACCCAACAACGGCTGGATTATTGGGCAGCAAGGCTAGCCCTGCTTTTAATGTAGGATATGTCGACAAAAAATAGAGTTTGCGGGACCGAACGTTGTTTGTTGTCGACAGCTACCGCAGTGATGCGGTGCGCGCCTACGCTTGCCGCTATTGGCAATCCGTCAGGCCCCGCCGGGCGATTCCGCCGGACTGGCTTCGGACAGACCCCAGTCGCACAAGCACGTTAAAGCGCTGAGACAGTCCAAGCGTTCAAGAGCGCCTCAAACTTTCGCGGGGTCCTGGTAAACAACCGAATGCTCAAGGTAAAAAATGCGGCGACCACAACCACCACGAGCACGAGCGGGAGCAGCACGAGTGATCTCCGCAAAAAGTGCCATCCCATCGTGAGATGCATCTTGGTGATGATGGCCTGAACTTCCGCCCGGGTCTTGTCTTCTTCGATGCGGTTGACGAGGTGCGGTATGTGCATGGCGCTTTTGAAAATTGCGTCCTTGGCCTTCAGTTTTGCGGCGACGTAGAAAACAACGATATGCACCCAGTCCGCCTGATGCGCGAAGCGGATGCTGGCATTGAAGAAGCTGCGCAAGCTCCTGTAGACCTCGCTTTGGTAGCTCAGCTTGCCTTCAGCCGCCAGATCGAACAGCTGATCGCGCAGTTCGAACAGCTGTTGTCTCGTGACGTCGACCACATACCGCTGCCAGACAACGTAGAAGAAGAAATATCCGAGGCCAAGTGTGATCAAGGAAGCCAGCCCATGATCGACCAAATCCCGATCTTGCCTGTGTTCCGGTTCGATTCCGGAGTCGTTTAAGGAACACATACTGGATACTCCGGTTGGATCCCATTCCGACCTCGTATCAGAAGCACACTTTCCAGGGCGCGACTACCGAAATAAGCAAGCAAAGGATCACGCATGGCACCGCAACCCTCCATTCACCTTGCCTTATCATCCCGACGTTCGCTCCATTGAGGATAAAAAGAATCATGAACGTGCTTAAATATGGATAAAGCGGAGGATCTGACATTCCGATGACAAAGCGTTTAACGAAGGCGATGACCGCAAGGGTCACCGAAACCGCCGTGCCTAGGGTGCACCAGAGCTGCTTCATCACCCCATCACTTTAGCATCGGAGAGGGCGTTGCCAGTGTCGATCGACCGTTGAAGACCATCGGGGCTGCGAACGGCCCGTCCTACCGCATCCATTTCGTCAGGAGTATCAGAACGAGGAGCCCTACCACGGCGATGATGGCCCAAAGTGCCCATGCGATCATCTCGCGTTCCGGCATCGGGATACCAT
Organism: Pseudomonadota bacterium; assembly: GCA_021848555.1. Next base: position 9,862 of record JAJZUN010000056.1, read on the forward strand.
GCGCCCTTCGTTTGCGCTGCCGGCCGACCAGAATCGCGATGACGCCGGGCACTCCGAACACCATCTCGCTTGCGGCAAGCCGGGAGGATCCATGAAGTCGCGTAAAGGCATCGAGGCCATATAGGACGGTGATGACGACAGCCCATGCAAGACTCCAGGCCGGCACTTCCAGGGGGTCCGGATGATTCTTTGCCCTCATGGCGTTCTGGCGTCGCTTTTGGCGAAAGCCAAAGCTGATGAACCCCAAAATTGCCCAAAACAAAGGAACTGTGCTTGAACGGTCCAAAAGCCCGTGCCCCGAGAACCTGAGTTTCCCGACCACGAGTTCCAAAAAGGGTATCGTAAATGAGGTGATGGCGAGCGCCATGGACACGACAAAGACTGCGGTGAGCGCGCGGTCGACCGCGTCCTGATTTCCTTCTTGCCCCGAGCCGCTTCCGGTACTGTTTAGGGAATGCATGCTGGACCCTCTTGCTGGATCGCATCTTCGCCTTGCTTGAGCAAATTAAGGCCTTCGTGCACATTACCGTACATTTCGACCGCTGGGGGAATCGCCGCGAGTATGGGAAGGGCCTCGCAGGCGCCGGTTCCGATGCATAGGCCTAGAAGCGCAGCGCTACCAAAATCCCACCGGGTAACATCCCACCAAGTTCCCCATGGGAAATAGCCGATCGGATCTACATACAACAACGGATTGTCGAACCCGTACGCATACGTATTGA
>JAJZUN010000057.1 GCA_021848555.1 Pseudomonadota bacterium
CGGGCCCCGCTACCTGATGGACCGCATCGTCCCCGGCTGCGTGGCCGGCGATCTGGAGCGCGCCGGGCTGGACGCCGTGCGCGCCGAGTGCGACGTACTGGAGCGCGAAGTGCGCGTGCTCAAGGACATTTACGACGACCACTCCGGGCTGCAGGACCGGTTCCTCACCTGCGGCCGGCTCACCGCCAGCACCGCGGGCAAACTGGGCGTGATCGGCCTCGCCGGGCGCGCCAGCAGCCAGCCATGGGATGCGCGCGTGCAGGCCAAGCCCGCCCCCTATGACGTGCTCGACGTGAGCATGAAAACCCACAAGAACGGCGACGTCGCCGCGCGCGTCATCCTGCGCTTCGACGAAATCTTCGAATCGCTGCGCCTCATGCGCGCGATCGTCGAGGGCATCGCGCCGGGCGCGGTCGCGGCGCCGCTGCCCGCGGTGCCCGCCGGTCGCATCGGGCTGGGTTGGGCCGAAGGCTGGCGCGGCGAATCGGTGGTCGCGCTGGAATCGGGCGCGGACGGCCGCGTGCGCAACTGCCATGCGCACGACCCTTCCTGGCAGAACTGGCCGGCGGTCGCATTCGCCGTGCACAACAACATCGTTCCCGACTTTCCGCTGATCAACAAGTCGTTCAACCTGTCGTACTCCGGGTGCGATCTGTGAATATGTACGAAGCCTTGACTTCTGTCGCATGCTACGAAAAGACCTGCGCGCTGCGCGCGCCAACCGTGTTTTCTGTACGGATAAAAAGCGCATCCGTACAGAAAACACGGTTATGGTTAGCACCAAACACGGCGCGGAGGGGTTATACAAGATCGTCAATTGCGTGCGGATGTGCTGTTCATCCGCACGCAATTGACGATCCGCGCGGACAGTCTTTCGTCCGCGCAACATAGCAACTCCGCAACAACAGTGAACCGTGATTCAACTTGCCGCGCATAGAAGGGCCGTTCAAATACCATGTACCAGCTGCTGAGACAAATCACCCGCGTCGGCATCAAGACCGAGGCGCCGCCGCAGGCGGACGAGACGCTGCGCGTGCTCGGCCAGAAACTGCAGCAGGAAATCCTGGGTCTGTTCGCCGGATCGCTCGCCATCCGCCATGTCGACGCCGGCTCCTGCAACGGCTGCGAACTCGAGATCCACATGCTCAACAATCCCTATTACAACATCGAGGGACTGGGCATCAAGCTGGTCGCCAGCCCGCGCCACGCCGACCTGCTGCTGGTGACCGGGCCGGTGGCGCGCAACATGGAGGAGGCGCTGAAGCGCACCTTCGACGCCATGCCCGCGCCCAAGCTGGTGGTGGCGGTCGGCGACTGCGGCTGCAGCGGGGGAATATTCGGCGAGAGCTATGCCAGCCGCGGCCGCGTGTCCAATGTCATCGCGGTGGATGTCGCCGTGCCCGGCTGCCCGCCGACGCCGGCCGCGTTGCTGCAGGGCATACTCACCGCGATCAGTTCCGGCGGCCGCGGCTGACCAGCAGATGAGCATTCCGGCCCTGCCGCTCGCCTTCATCGGCTGGTTTTTCGCGATCGCCAGCTTTGCCGCGCTGGCGATAGGCGTGTTCCTGCTGCAGCAGCTTTTCCGCAGCGGAAAGATTCCGCCCGAATACCTGCAGTCGCGCATCGTCGGCGATTTTGCGCTGCTCGCTGTCTGGCTGATCGGCCTGGTTTCGGCGTTCGGACTGCTCAACGGCCATGCCTGGGCGCGCACCGGCCTGGAGTACTTCTGCTGGGTGCTGATCGCGCTGACGCTGCTCTCCGGCGGCACGCGGCTCGCCACCTACGCCAGGCATCCGCAGGACCAGGCGCTGACACCGCGCGGCTGGATGGTCGCCGTGGCCGGCGTGATGCTGATCGCGCTGCCGCTCCTGGCAATTTGCACCGTCGCCATCAATACGCTGCGTGGCGCGGTGATACCTTAAGGCAGGTCCAAGCTGGGGCAGGACGTGCTGCTGTCGGAATTCCGCGAAATGCGGGACTTCAGACCGTGCCCGCCGGCGCATGACACCGCTTCATCTCGGAAAACAGGAATTGTCCGCGCACCGCCTCGGACAAGCCGGACTTCACGAGTACCAGGCATTTATTGGTCCCGCGCAAGCGCAAGGCGCAGCCTAGTTCGGACCTTCGGTTGGCACAATATTCGCTCGCATCGTACTTTTCGAACACCGCGACCTGGATCTGCCTGAAATCCGTGTTCCTTGCCGCGTTGACGTCGGCCTGCGGAGTCGCGCAGCCGGTGAAGAATAGTGCCAGCGCAAGCAACCACAGGGGTACTCGGCAGCGGTTGACTATGTTCATTATTCCTCCGTTTGGATGTGCAAGCAGAGCGTATGGGCCTTCGCCGTTGGGCCATTCGCCCCGTTCCGGGTGAGCCTCTTTCTAATATCGGCAGGCGCGCCAGAAACTTCAGAACAAGTCTTGCCCGGCGCGAAGTCGGAGGTTCTAGACCGGCCGGACCTGAGTTCGAAACCGGACACATTACGTGCTGCTGATCCGGACAACGCATTTGCTCCTGACACAATGCGCCGCGGCGTATTGCAGTAATGCCCGCTTTCGGATATAAACAATCGCAAGCGGTCGCAACGGCCGCGGAAAAAGAACACCGGCTTGAACATGGAAAAAATATTCGCCTCCTTTTCGGGCAGGATGCTGATGGTCGGCTTCGGCGCGGTCGGACAGGGCTCGCTGCCGCTGATCCTGCGCCATATCGCCATGCGGCCGGAACAGATCGCTATCGTCACGGCCAATGAATTCGGCAGGGACATCGCCGCGGAGTACGGCGTCGGGTTCCGCGTCGAACCGCTGACGCGGGACAATTACGCCGCCATCCTCGCGCGCGAGCTCGGCACCGGGGACTTTCTGGTCAACGCCTCTTTCGACGTCTCCAGCGTTGCGCTCATCGAGTGGTGCCAGCAGCGCGGCGTCCTTTACATCGACGCCTGCATCGAGCCCTGGCCCGGCGGCCATACCGACAGTTCGGTGCCCGCCAGCCGCCGCTCGAATTACGCCTATCGCGAGGCGGCGCTGGCGCTGCGCGGCAAGTTTCCCTCCGGCCCGACCTGCATCCTGATGCACGGCGCCAACCCGGGCCTGGTATCGCACCTGGTGAAGCAGGCGCTGCTCAACCTCGCCGGCGACCTCGGCATAGCCACCGGCGCGCCGCGCAGCCGCGAAGCCTGGGGACGGCTCGCCGCGAAGCTCGAGGTGAAGGTGATCCACGTGTCCGAGCGCGACCACCAGACCAGCCAGGTGCGCAAGCGCAACGGCGAGTTCGTCAACACCTGGTCGAGCGAGGCGTTCTGCGGCGAATCGCTGCAGCCGGCCGAACTCGGCTGGGGCACGCACGAGCGCAACTGGCCGCACGACGGTTGCGAATACGGCTTCGGCAGCGGCGCCGCGATCTACCTCGACCGGCCGGGCGTGGCCACGCGCGTGCGCTCCTGGGCGCCTAACGAAGGGCCGTTCCACGGCTGGCTGATCTCCCACGGCGAGGCGATCTCCATTCCGGACTACCTCTCGGTGCGGGAGAACGGCAAGGTGATCTACCGGCCGACCTGCCACTACGCCTACCATCCCTGCGACGACGCGGTGCTGTCGCTGCAGGAATTCGCCGGCAACGGCTGGCGCTTTCCCGCGCAGCAGCGCCTGCTGCGCGAGGAGATCGATGCCGGTTTCGATGAACTCGGCGTGCTGCTGATGGGCCACAAGAAAGGCGCCTACTGGTACGGCTCGCAGCTCGGGATCGAGGAAACGCGCAGGCTGTGCCCGCACAACAACGCCACCAGCCTTCAGGTCAATGCCCCCTATGTGGCGGCCATCGTCTGGGCGCTGAACCATCCCAGGGCCGGCATCCTGGAGCCGGACGAACTGGACTATCAGGTGCTGCTCGACATGTCCAAGCCTTATTTGGGAAAGCTGGCCGCCGCCTACACCGACTGGACCCCGCTCGCGGGCCGGGGCAGCCTGTATCCGGAGGACATCGACGCCTCCGATCCCTGGCAGTTCCGCAATTTCCGGGTGAATTAGAATCCGTTGCATTCCGCGTCAGCGCACCGTGCTCCACCTACACTGCGCGGCAGCACGCCCAGCGTTCAATCTTGGGCGTGATTGCCTGTCGCGGTTGACTATTGCTTGCGTCAGCTTCGGTGAACCGCGCTGCAGGGTTCGCATTCGAAGTACCTGCGCCACCGGCCGGAATCGCCACCCCGACAGATGGCCTGATTATTGCTTCTTCCACGGAATATACTCGCGCAAACGCGAATCCCTATACCGACGCAACCGTTGCCGCCCCATGGAACACCGCGGGGAAATTGGAGTCAACGGTACTGTCGACTGACTGGAGCGTGGTTTGGCAAACAACACCGCATTACGCTTGGTCCCAGGCCGGAGCGGGCAGCCGATCCCGACCACCGCCGCGCGTCAGCCCGAAGAACCTGCGCTCATCAAGACCACCTGCTCCACCTGCAAGCTGCGCGAACTGTGCACGCCCTGTTGCGGCCTGAGCCGGTCCGAGATCAACGACTCCACCCGCCTGCTGTTCGCGCGCCTGCGCATACGGCGCGGCGAAAACCTGTACCTTGCCGGCGATCGCTTTACGTCCCTTTATGCGGTGCGCAAGGGCTTCCTCAAGACCACGGCCATACTGGCGAAGGGCCGCGACCAGGTGACGGGATTCTCGATGACGGGCGAGGTCCTGGGCATGGACGGCATCGAGGCGCAAAGACATGGCTGCAATACGATCGCGCTGGAGGACGGCGAAATCTGCGCCATCTCCTTTGCCAGATTGCAGGAACTGACCCTCGCCATCCCCAGCCTGCAGCGCCACTTCCACGCCATGATGAGCCGCGAAATCGTGCGCGAACACGGCGTGATGCTGCTGCTCGGAAGCATGAGCGCCGAGGAGCGCATGACAATGTTCCTGCTCGATTTTTCCCGGCGTTTTGCCGCGCAGGGCGGCACGGCGTCGGAATTCAACCTGCGCCTGACGCGCGAGGACATCGGCAGCTACCTCAGCCTGACTGTCGGCACGGTCAGCCGCTTGTTCGCCAGGTTCCGTGAAAGCGGGCTGATCGCGGTGCGGCAGAAGCTGGTCCGCATCGTCGACCGGGGCAAGCTTGAATGTGTGATTGGCCGGTCAACGCGCTCAGGCACTGCTGCTACAACAGGAACCAAGAAACGCGAGTCGCATTGGACGCATTGCAACGACCGGGTTCGCTTTTCCAAATAGTAGGTGCCACATGGCAACCATTGAAGAGCTTGACAAAGCGATTGGTGATCACGAGATGTGGAAATCACGACTCCAGCTGGCCATCGCCACAGGGGAGACCGATACGCCCGTTGAAACAATGCAGCAGGACGATCAATGTGCTTTCGGCAAGTGGCTGTACAGCCCCGCCCTCGCGTCAATCGACAAAGCGTCGATCCACTACCAGATGGTAAGAGTCATCCATGCCGAGTTCCACCAAAAAGCTGCTCACCTCGCCACACTGGTCCTGGATCGCAAGAAGGAAGAAGCCGCGAAAATGCTGGGTTATCATTATGGTGAATTTGCAGCAGTTTCTACCAGGCTCACACAGGCCTTGATGGAGTGGAAGAAGGTTCTAAGGTAGAAGTGGCCTGGCTCTAGATGGAACGATGGGCCGCTGGCCTTCCGCCGAACGGCCACTGCGACCGCCCTTTACCCCAGGAGCCTATTCAAGCTGTCCAGCGATTCCCGCAGGCGGCGCGGATCGCCGGCCCCGGACAGTTCCGCGTCCAACTGCGCTAGGTGTTCGCGAATCGAGGCAAGGCGCGAGCGCTCGCGCGCCCTCTGATCCTGCGCCAGCTCCAGCAGCCTGTGCCGCCCGTTCGATTGCGCATCCGCGGAAAAATCCAGCCTGCCGCTTTTGCCGACCAGGCTCATGAAACTGCGCAGCAAGGAATTTACCTGCCTGCGCCAGATGCCGTCCGCGAGCAGCAGGGCCAGCACGTTCGCAATCAGGAATACGCTCAGGATCAGCGGCGCCTCCCGCATCAAGCCGAAAAACAGGGACTGGTCCTCGGCAAGATGCACCCGGAACAGATTGTTCTCGATGACCTGCCCCAGGCGCCAGTGCAGCATCCAGACCATGCCCGCCACCAGCCCCGCCTCCAGCCCGACCAGCGCCACCAGCAGCCATTTCTGCAGCGTCTTGTCCACGTAGTGAATATGGCGCCGGTGGGCGGCAGGGCGTTGTGGCAACGGGGTCATATGTCGTGGCATTGAAAGCACAAGGCGGAGCCTTTATTGGACATAACCAGCTTGCCGTGATCCTTCCTGTAAGCCTGATGACAGGACACACAGCTGATTTTGCCATCGGGCAGCGGGATTTTTTTCGACAGCCTGCTCTCCGCGTGAAAGCCGCCGGACTTCGCCGACTCCCGATAACGCTTTCCGATGGGATGGTTGGCCTCGCCGCTGGCATGGCGCAGGATGCCGTCACGCCCGATGCTGACGCCGATGGCGTCCGTTTGGCCGCCATGGCAGCCCATGCATTGCAAAGAATACGGATCGAGCTGGATGTTGGTCAACGCGATGCCTGGATGCAAATGCCCCGACTGTTCGATCGAAGCGCCCCGGTCTTTCATCTTTTCGAAAAACGCCGCGTCATGGCAGGACAGGCACATCTGCCTGCCGCGCTTGTCGCCGCGCAACAAGCCATGCTCGCTGGCGTGCACCAGGTGGCAGGTGCTGCAGGTCAAGTCCCCTTTCCAATCCGGGGGATATCCCGGCGGCAGGCTGCGCGCCGGCACAAAACCGCTGGGATGGCTCACCCGCACCGCGTTCGGATGGCATTTGCCGCACAAGGCTTCCTGCGAAGCCAGGAGCTGGGACGCCTGTTCCGGCTTCACCTCCTTGCCCGCCAGATGGCAACCGCCGCAGTCGATACCGCTCAAATGCGGTCTGGCGCCTAAAGCGGCATAAAGCAAAGCCGCGGCGAAGAACAGAGCCGCGCTGCCGCCGGCAAGCATAAGCCGTCTACAACTTGACACGGCCTTCGACCTCCTTCAACCGCGCGACGGCTTGCCCCAGCGCAGCCTGGTCCGATGCCGCACCCGCGTGCAGCGACCGCTCGGTCTGCGCCACCGCCTGTCTCAGTTCGCTCGAATGCCGGCGCAACAAAGCGGTGCTCGCCTTGAATTCCTGCCACTCGCGCTGCAACTGATCGCCGCGGCGGATCGCGACCGGCTCGACCGGCCCTTGTTCGATTTCGATTTCCAGGTTGCGCGCGAACCGGTATAGCGGTCCCGCAATGCGGAAACTGCTGTAGAGCGCCACCAGCCAGGTGACCACGCAGGCCAGGGCGGTCAGCGCCAACCCGCAAACCAGCAGGGCGGGCCCCAGATTCTGGAATGCGTAACTGCGCTCGCTTATAAGCTGACCGTAGCTCCCGCCTGGTTTATCCGCCAGCAGCATCAGCACTGCGAGCAAACCGGCGCACGCAAGCACACCGACGCTCAGCGCGATTTTCGCCACCATCTTCAGATGAAAAAACATCGGCGTGTCGCCAGCATTTGGCATCGGGTTCACGTTATTTTGAGAGCGGTTCAAGAGCATCGAAGGTACGCGGCCCGCGCGACCGCCGTCCCTACCTTATAAGCGCTGACCGACCTCGGCGTCAACCTGAGCCGCTCCCGCTGCGGCAGGAATGCAAGCGCGTGCCCTGGCCCCCGCACTACCCTGTCTGCATCGGACGCCCCGTTCCGGAAGCGCCCTCCGGACTGCGCGCAAGAACTGGCACGAACCATGCTAGCGTCCTATATACTTTGACTGAAGAAAATTCAGAACCATCTTCGCCCTCGGCTCGCCTGTGCCGGTTCGCGCATCGAAACCGGCGATGGCCTTTCCCCGGCCTGTTGACCTGGCCCGAACGACCAAACTATTATCGGCACGATGGCGGAATTCCTTAGATGAAGGTGGAAATTTCCGGTGTAAGCTAAACGCAATGGAAGCAACCCATAGAGTGAATCAATGATGACGGCAGCTCGATATTCGGATGTAACGGCCGCAGGCGCGCTGGCGCAACCGCGGCTGAGCCGGCGCGCGCAGCGCGCGGGCAAACTGATCGCCCGGCTGTTCGCCCTGTGCGCCGTGCTCACCCTGGCCGCCTGCGGCGAAGTGCCGACGACGCCGGAAAGAAAAGCGCCGGAAGCGCAAGTGGTGTTCCCTTCGCCGCCCGACGAACCCCGCTTCTATTACGAGCGCTCGCTCTACGGCAGTGCCGATGTGGTGCGCGGGGAAACCAATTCGACCATGCGCCAGTTGCTGACCGGCGAAGGGCCGAAAGCGGGCGAAGGCATGGGCAAGCCTTACGCCGTCGCGGTGCACCAGGGCCGGGTATACGTTTCCGATTCGGTACAGCGCTGGGTGACTGTGTTCGATATTCCGAACCAGCGCTTCTACCGCATCGGCGACGAAGGCCCCGGGCAGTTGACCAAACCGCTGGGCCTGGACGTGGACCGCGCGGGCAACCTGTACGTGGCCGACGCGACCACCAAATCGGTGGTGATCTTCGATGCGGAGGGCAACTTCCTGCGCAAGCTCGGCGGCGAGAAATGGTTCGACCGCCTGAGCAGCGTCACCATCGATCCCCGCGGCGACCGCCTTTACGTGGTGGACATCGGCGGCGTCAAATCGAACGAGCACCGGGTGCGGGTATTCGACCCGGTCAAGGGCACGCATCTGTTCGATTTCGGCACGCGCGGCGCCGGCCCCGGCGAGTTCAACTTTCCCTACGACCTCGCCGTGGGCAAGGACGGCAAGCTCTACGTCGTTGACTCGGGAAATTTCCGCGTGCAGGTATTCGACCGCGACGGCAAATACCTCAGCACTTTCGGCAGCCTCGGCAGCCAGATCGGCAGCTTCGCGCGGCCCAAGGAAATCGCGGCGGATGCGGACGGCAACCTGTACGTGATCGACGCGGTATTGGGCCATTTCCAGATCTTCGACCCGGACGGGACCCTGCTCCTGGCCATCGGCCAACGCGCCGAGCAGGACGGCCCCGCGAAATTCATGCTGCCCTCGGGCATACACGTCGACGAGAACGGCAGAATCTACGTCGTGGACCAGTGGTTCCGGAAAATCGATGTGTTCCGCCCGGCGAAACTGAAAGCGGACCAGGGTTTTCTCGCAGTAAAACCGCCATCCCCTCCAGCGAAACAATAATACGCCGCGGGGCACCCCGGCAGGATTTCCCAATTATGGGAAACCAGTCTCCCGCGTTCAGGAGAGCTGGCCGGTGACTGGGGTTTTTGACCTGGATCCGGCATCGGCTTTGACCTTCCTCAAGTAGCGAAAATGCGTTTCAGATGTAGGACCTACCCGCGCATGCTTCAGCAGAAGACATACGCGGCATGCTTCTTGCTCATTGTAAGGGCAGGAAGTGGATATACGGGTTTGGTACGCATTTTTCGTTCACAGCTAGGGAGAAGTAAATGAAATCAAGAAAGTTTCTTCTGGGGGCCGCCTTAGTCCTCGCATCCTTGATGGCGCAGCAGGCAGTCGCCGCCATCGCCTTCAGTTTTACCAATAGCAGCATCAGGAACTCGAAGCACGATTTGAGTTCTTCGAGCACGACGACCGGACCCAAGGCTGCATCAACCGCAGCGGCAGCGGACGAAGTCTGCGTGTTCTGCCATACGCCGCACGGCGCGGATTTCGCCAAGGGTCCGCTGTGGAATCGCGGCGGGACGACGACCATCACCAATGCCTATTCCAACCCGGACACCATGGACAGCGCGGTGCTGGCCAGCTTCGCGACCTCGTCGGCCGCGTGCATGACCTGCCATGACGGCTCGACCGCGCTGGACAACCTGATCAACGCTTCGGGCAGCGGCGGCTACACTGCCGGTGGTGTGTCGCGCAACTATGGCGCCGCGGGCGCCACGATGGGCCCGATCGCCGCAGGGGTGACCGCCATTACCGGCGACCTGCGCGACGACCATCCGATCGGCGTCGCCTATTGCGGCGGCTTCCTCGGCGGCACCGGCGGCTGCGTGGACAGCGATTTCGTCGTCGCCGCCAACAGCGGCCAGACCGTCGCCGCGCTGGTCAAGAACGGCACCGCCGGCGCGACCGCCGCGGTGAATTCCACGGTCGCCACCGACAAGTACTGGATCGACACCGACGGCACGACCACCTCGAGGTCGAAGCAGGATCTGACGCTGTTCGTGCGCGCTTTCACCCAGACCGTCAATTCCGGCAACCAGCCCGCGGTGGAATGCGCCAGCTGCCACGACGTGCATAACTCGGGCAACGGCACCTTCCTGCGCGTCAGCAACCTCAAGAGCGCGCTGTGCTTCGCCTGCCATAACAAATAGTCGTCCTGGCCTCAACCTCTCCAGGCAGGGCCTAGCAGTATAGAAGGGCCAGGCGCAAGCGCTGGCCCTTTTTTTTGGGGTATCGCTTCAATGAAAAATCCAGGCAGAAGGTGGATTGCCGTCCTTGCTTTGCTCGCCGTAGCCGGAGCCGCCTGCGGCGCCGAAGCGCCGCAGGCAACGAGCGGGGGCGCGGAACCGGCGTT
>JAJZUN010000058.1 GCA_021848555.1 Pseudomonadota bacterium
CAGATTCGCAGTCGCCCGCGACACCCTTGCCGTTCGGCTAACACTTCCCCTTGCCGGGTGTGTAGAGGACTTCCACCTCCAAGTAAACGTGCCCTGCCGGGCACAACAACAAAAAGGGCCAGACCGCTCGGGCCTGGCCCCCTTTGGCCCTGCTTTGCCGCCGCTTACTTGTTATGGCAGGTCAGGCACAATGCGCTGCTCGCATTCGACATGCGCAGGAAGGTCCCGTTGGCGGGGTCGTGCACGTTGTGGCAGCTTGCGCACTCGACGGAAGGCTGAACGCCGGGGTTCGCGTTGGTGGTGAAGTTGCGCGCGTACAGGATCACGTCGGTCTTGTCGCGCGTCAAGGCAGTGCCGAGCGCGGCATCGATCCACCACTTGTCGCCCGCCACACCGTTGCCGGGGCTGGCGCCAGTCGCGGTGCCGTTTTTCACCAAGGCCGCGGTAAAGAAATCGCCGTCGACGCATCCGCCAGCAGCCTTGAAGCCGCCGCAGTAGGCGACGCCGATCGGGTGATCGTTGGTCAGATCATTGGTGAGGTTCGTGACGATGCCGGACTTGAGCATCTTGGTGGTGCTGTCGATACCGGGGCTGGCCACAGCCCAGGTGTAGCCGGCGGAGGCGCCCCCGGCGGTATAGCCGCCGCTACCCGGCTGGTTGATGAGGATGTCCACGGCCACGGTGCCGTCGTGGCAGGACAGGCAGGCGAGCGAAGAACTCGACGGCGTGAGGTTGGTGCTGTCCATCGAATCGGGGTTGGCATAGCTGGTATAGACCGCCGCGGACGCGCCGCGATTCCACAGCGGACCCGCGCTGGCAGTCGCCGAGCCGTGCGGCGTGTGACAGAAGACGCAGATTTCCGTCGTGCCGGTGGCGGATTTGCTTGTCGACGTGCTTGCCGTCGACAAATCGTGCTTGCTGTTTGCGATCCCGGCCAGCGCCGATCCACTTGCCAGACTGAATGCGAGCAAACTTGCGGCGCCCAGAACCTTCATTCCCTTTTGATAGATCCTCATTTCTTTCTCCTGGTTTGCAAAGATAAGACAATTCGCCTGTCGCTCGATCGCCGGGCTCACCCCCGGAGCGTCTGTGCGGCCTTTGTCCTCTTTAGAGCAGGAATTGTGCCAGGCGCTTGCGCCGGCTCATGGGTACAGATGGGGCAAGGCGCGGCCGAAGCTGCGCCTAAGGCATTGAACCAATGGAGAATGGATTCAGACTGCGAGGAACGGCGGTAGGCCGACCAGGCGGAACGCGATTCGGCCTACCGCATTCGCGAGAATCCGCTTCCCGAATACGAGAAAGCCAGGCAGTCGCGCTCATGTGGACAGACCGTTACTTTGTGGGTGGCGCTTGCGGGTTCTTGCCGGCCAGCCAGCCCTCGCCGGGCTGCAAACGCGCCGGACGGAAAACATCGATCTTGCGAAACCACTGATCGACGAAATACACGCGTCCGTCCTCGTCGACATGGATGCCCGAAGGCAGCATGTAACCCGCCGGCCTGTCCTGCTCCGAGTGCTGCCCTATGAACAGCAGCAACTGGCCGTCCGGATCGAAAATCTGGAAATTGCCATGAGCGGCGTCGACGACGTAGACGTTACCCTGGGCATCGGTGGCGATTTCCTTCGGGCGGGCGAAATCGCCCAGTTGTTTGCCCAGCTGACCGAAGCTCTTCAGGTATTTGCCGTCGTGATCGAAGATTTGCACGCGGAAATTGCCGGCGTCGACCACGTAAAGCCGGCCGTCCTTGCCGACCGCGAGGTCGTAGGGCAGGTTGAATTCTCCCGGCCCCGAGCCGCGCCTGCCGAAATCGAATAAATGCCTGCCCGTCACCGGGTCGAAAACGCGCACGCGGTGGTGGTTCGAGCTTACCCCGCCGATATCGACCACATACATGCGATCGCCGCGCGGGTCCAGCGTCACGCTGGAGAGGCGATCGAACCATTTCTCGCTGCCGATCTGGCGCAGAAAATTGCCTTCTGCGTCGTACACCTTCACCGCCTTGGCGGTGGCGTCGGCGACATACAGATTGCCGTTTCGATCGACATCCAGGCCCGCCGGCTTGATCAGCTGGCCCGGGCCCGCGTCCCCGATTTTGTAGAAACGCCGCTTGGGAAAGTCGAATACGCGGACATCGCGATTCACCGTATCGGAGACGAACACCTTGCCATGGTAGGTCGTGACGGAAAAGGGTTTCCCCAGTCCCTCGCCGCCGCGCTCGCCCTGTCCGGTCAGTAGTTGCCGCAGCTTGGAATTCTTGTCTTCGGCTGCGACGTCGGGACTGCCATAAAGCGTGCGTTCGTAATAAAAGCGCGGCTCATCGGGCGGCGCGGGAAAGACCAGTGGCGCTGCGGGCACTTTCGTCTCTTTGACCTGCGGGACCTCGGCGCAGGCGGCCAAGGCGAGCGCGACGCAGACCGCCAGCAGCCGCGCGATGCCGCCGGCGGTGGCGCGCGCAGGCTGCCGGTGAAACGGATTACTCGATTCCGTATCCGAGATGTAATCTGCTGTTTTCACTTTTCCACTCTCTCTAAGCTGATTCCGTTTTCCGGTTAACGGCAAGGCTTGACGATCGCATTAAAGAATTCGACGATATTGGCGATAATAGGTTCAGCATCAAGGCGAGGTCAACCGGTCGACGCGAACTCAGTGCTTTGCTTCGGGCAAGACGCGAGTGCGACCTGGAGCAGGCGACCGGATGGCAAAACCGATTTCGCACCTGGATTTTCACAAGCTATAACGCGGTAGCATGCTTCGTGCCAGTTTTTCCACAGAGCCTCGCAACCGGCTCAAAACCGGAGGCCTCGCTCGAGATTGTGCGCTGTCGGCGTTCGCTTTTGCGATGATAGGGGTCCCAAAAATGGAATTGATCGATTTGACGCCGAAGCCCGCCGGGGTTTATTGACGCGATGCTTGTCGCCACCAACGCCATGAAAGTTTCCGAATGTTGAACCTCTTCCGCAATAGCAGGAATAAGCAGCGCGACGAAACGCCGATGCTTTTTCATCTCAAGATGGTGGCGAAGATCGCCCTGAGCGTGAGCGCGCTTGCGTGCGCAGGCCTGTTGTCGGTGCTGTTTCTGCTCGCGGATCAAACGGGGGACAGCTATGCTCAGATCATAGGCGTACACAGTCTTGCCGGCCAGAATCTGGGACCGGCGCTGCTCGTATACGGGCTGGCGCTGCTTGCATTTGCGGGCGTCGTCACTTGGCTGATCGCGCTGTACAGCAGTTTTCGCATTGCCGGACCCCTGTACCGATTTGCGCAGAACCTGGAAATGGAAATCGCACAGGGACCTGCCGTGCCGGTCGCCATTCGCCGGCGTGATCAGTTGCAGCGCGAGTGGAAGGAATTCGAGGCGAGCATGGCCGTGCTGCATAGTCATTTCAGCGACTTGAGGCAGGCGCTGGCGCAGACCGAGCAGACCTTGCGCGCGGGCGCCGAATTTGACCCGGCGTCTGTGCGGCAAGCGGTCAACCGTTTGCAGGACATCGAGCGCCGTGTCAAGCTATAGATGGATGGTCGCCGCCGGCGGCGGTGCGGCCCTGTTCTGCGCGGTGGCATTGCTTTACGCCGCTTTCGGCGGCAAACCCCATCTGAGCGGAATCGACTGCGGCAGCTGCCATTTGGCCGGCAAGGAAGTCAGGCCGGAGCAAGCGTCCAAACTGGTGGCCTCGCAGGAGCTGCTGTGCGGCAGATGTCATCCGGACGCGGTGCGCGCGAGTCACCCCAGCGGATTTGCGCCGAAGGCCAAGTTGCCGGCGGAGTATCCGCCGGATTGGAAAGGGGACCTGACCTGCAGCACCTGCCATCGGGTGCACGGGAGCGAGCCCGGCTTGCTGCGCGGCGGCAAGCGCGGCAAGGAAATGTGCCTTTCCTGCCATGACGCCGTCTTCTTCAACAACATGAAAGACCGGGGAGGCTCGATCGAGCAGTCGGGGCACTCGAACGCAGTCGTGGCGCTGGCGAATGCCGGACTCGACCCCTATTCCCTGCAATGCCTGGGCTGCCACGGCAACCAAGCCGATGCCAACGGCGTCAGCGTGGGCCGCAACGGCCTGTTGCGCCATGCGAGCGGCGCGGCCAACCATCCGATTGGAATGCGTTATCGCGAGTCGTTGAAGTCCGGAGGTTTTCACCCCGAGAGCAGGCTATCGAAAAAAATCTTCTTGCCGGACGGCAAGATCGGTTGCCTGTCATGTCATCAGGCTTACAAGAAAGAACATGGGAAGCTCGTGATTTCAAATGCCGGTTCCGCCTTGTGTTTCGAGTGCCACGATCTATGACGCCGCAGCCGCAACCCGCCGCCGGCCACCGGCGCCATATTCACTATGTGGACAAGAGCCTACAGCAGTGGTTGCTGGCGGCCCTGGTCATCCTCGAGGCAGGGCTGGTCGCGGCGATGGTCTGGCTGATGCACTGGCGCTTGAGCCGGATCATCGAGGAAAACCTGTACCGCGTGCACTTGGCCAAGGCCGCACCCCTATTGAACCAGCTGATGCAGGAGGCGCCTCTCCTGCTGGGGGTTTTCATGCTGGCAAATGTAATTGCCCTGCTGCTCGCCGACGGCATCTGGCGCGCGCATGTCGATTCCCTGCTGCGCAGTTTCATGACCTTGGTCGGCAAGACCGGCAGGCTGGATTTTTCCGCCGACCCGGAAATGAGCGGACGGCACCGGTTGCTCGATCTGGCCGAGGCCCACAGGGTACGCGAGCGGAACCGCCTTGCCGCAATCCGGGAACACATGGCGAAGCTGGATGCCGAGCTGTCGGCGGCAGGCGATCCGCGCAACTTGCGAGAATTGTTGAGCGGTTTGAATAAACTCGTGGGCTGAGCGTTGGCGCAGGCAGCTTACGCCGCGGGCGTGCCGAGTGATCGCTCTTTCGCTGTGGTTTAGAATCAGAATCGCTCGTCCACCCACATGTCCTTGGTAAACCTGACCGCCTTGTTCCTGCCGCCTTCCTTGGCTTTATAGAGCGCAACGTCCGCAAACTTTATCGCTTGCCAGAACAAATTCGTGTCCAGCGGAAATTCGCTTATGCCGAGACTGATGGTCTTGCGCAGGATGCCATCCTTGACTTTGAACTTCGCCTGCTCCATGTTCTGCCGGATTTTCTCGGCAATAGCGACCGAGCCGCCTTCCCTGATATCGAGCAATACCGCGAGAAACTCTTCACCGCCGAATCTGATCAGGATATCGGCGTCCCTTATGCTCTTCTTTATGATGTTCGCGGTTTCCTTGAGAATCTCATCGCCGGCGCTATGTCCATGCGTGTCGTTGACCTGCTTGAAGTAATCCAGGTCGCACATGATGAGACCGGTGCTCTTGCCCCTGCGCAAGGCGCCCGCCACGAGGTTTTCCGTGTACTCCTGCAGGAACCTGCGGTTTTTCAGCCCGGTGAGCGCGTCGTTCAGCGCCGACTCGCGCAAGGTGCCCATCAAGCGCTTGGCTTCTATGACCGACTGGGATTCCTTGACGTACTGGCTGGCCTCGAACACCTTGCGCTGTATCGCGCGAACGCCGTCGGGTCCGGGCTTGTCGAACACGAACTGCACCACTCCGCCGGCATTGCCGCCGACGATCATGGGTATGCATACGTGCTCTTTTTCCTGCCGCGGCAGGAACATCCTGCACATTTGGGGATAGGCGATCGATGAAATCATGTGACCGGTCTTCTTCGCCTTGCACAGGTCGCAATTGTCGAGAATGTCCGCGTCGCAGGATATTTCCTCGTTGGACATCACGAGCGGATACACGGGCTTCAACTTGTTTTGGCCGATCGGGACCTCGTAGATCATGTACCCGGCGATGCCGACCTCCTGAAATACCTTCCCCAGCCGGGAATAGACGTCGTCGAGGCTGTCGTCCTCCTCGATGACTTTCTTGAACATCGTCATCTTGTGGATCGATTCCATCAAGCCGTTGAATTCCGCGGACAGCGTCCCTATGTCGTCCTTGGAGGTGATCGAAATCTTGTTGCCGAGTTCCGTTTCCCCTTTCCCCAGGGCATGAATCTGGTCGATGATGGAGCTCACCGGGTTCGCGATCGAATTCGCGATCCACCTGGTGAATAGCACTTGAAGAACGGTGGCAAGCAGCAGCGCGCCGATGGCGGCAACGGCGGCGTAAACAATCACCGTCTTAATTCGGAGAGCGGTGGTCGCGATCAGTGCTTCGACGGTGGCCGACAAGCGGTTGGACGCCGCGATCGACCGTGAAATCGACTGTTGCAGCTCGCGGAATGCATTTTCCAGTGAGATGTTCTCCTTGCGCGGCGCGCTCGGCTGCGCCAGCTTCAGCTGGGCAAATCCGCCAAATTGCCGCGTTACGCCGGCGAGCAGCGGGGACAGTTCTTCGACATAGTCCTTGACATAGTCCTCGCCGGCCAGGCGTTCCGCGGCGGAAGCGGTTGCGGAGCTTGCGTCGGGTTTCCCGGCGCCACGGGAATGGTCCTTGGCCGCGTCTGCGCGATTCAAGGCCGAGAGCGACGCGTTGACCTCCTCCAGCCGGACCTTGGCGATCCCGATCATGCGCATGGCGCTCGCCGCGTTCTCGGCCTTCATCAGTTCGGCGACGTCCACGCTCAGTGTCTGCAGGTCTTTCACCATCTTCTGCGCAATCCGGTCCTCGCGCATCAGCGTATTGACGATTATTCCGGACTGGTCGTTCACGTTGACCAGCGCCGCTATCGTAATCAGGAACATCGCGACAAACCAAAAGAGAACCCCGCCGGAAAATATCAGGAATTTCCTCCTGATCGGGAGATCGACGAAAGTCATGATATTCGCAAATCGCATAGGAAGATCCTTTCGGGTCTTGGAGGAAAAGGCGTAGTCAACGTTTATCCGTTATACGCCGGATCTGAATCCCGATGAACTGGCGTGGAGTCATGTCGAGCGTACCGGCACGGCCAGGCGTCCCTTGCAGAAGGAGGGGATACGGCGCGAACGCATCCAGGCGCAACTCGCAAGAATCCAAACAATGCCCAAGCTCGTTCGTTCATTCTTCCGTGGGGAATTGTTGGACGGCTTGAATAATCTCCCGGGGTAAGCGCGGCGGGCTCGGGCCGGCTATCTGTTATGGCAGGTCGGACACAGGCCGCTTTGTGCATTGGACTTGCGCAGAAAGGGCGTGGTGTCGGGGTTATGCACGTTGTGGCACGATGAGCACTGGATCCAGCCGCCGTAGAGCTTGACGTCGTTTTTCGAAGCTCCGCCCCAGCCCCTCGATGCATCGGGCGGCGTCTTGAATTCCGGATCCTGTGCCGCTGTCGGGTAAGGCATGGATATCGGATGGTCGTTGCTCAAGTCCGTACCGAGCACCAGGTTCCCATAGAGCGTGAAGGTCTGCGTCGTTTCGGCGCGGTTCCACAGCGGCGTCGCGGCAAGATCGGTGTTCGCCGCGTGCGGTGTATGGCAGAACTCGCATACACGGGGCTGGCCGGTAGCGCTCAGGTCATGGCGCGAGCCGACGATGCTGCCGCTGCTCGCCGTTTGCGAAAACATGAACAAACCGACGGGTGCGACAAATCGTCCAAGGTTCATATCGGCTTATCATTCGAGTTGAGCTTGCTATCGCCCGAACGCTTTCTTTTCGGCTCGCGCGCGCGCAAGACGTGAGCATCACCCCTCTGCACGCATGATTTGTGCCAGCGAAACGAGCAGATTGGATTATATCGCGGGCAACGCCGTTGCGCGCCATCGGAACATGCGCGCCCCGCGCCTCCCGCGGTTCTCGATATCGGGAAGCCATTCCCCGCGAGCGCGAAACGATCTCAAAGTGGGACCGTTTGCGGTCCAGGACTTCCGTCAACCACGTCGCCAACTTCCGGCAGGGCCATCGCATGAAAAGTTGTTTACGAACAAGGGTCTGCGAAGGCGGTTGTAAACAAGAGGATTCAGGCGTTTACTCTGGTCTTTCGAGGAGACCGGAAGATGGAAGAAGTCGAGCCGCTGAGTGTGGAGGATGCGTTCGGGGATCTGAAGGACCCACGTAGTCGCAGCCCTGAGCATCGGTTGAGTGAGTTACTGGTGGTGGCGATCGCCGCGATCCTGTCCGGGCCGATAGCTGGGTGGGGATTGCCACGTGGGGGGAAGCCAAGATTGAGTGGCTGCGACAGTACCTGAGGCTGGCTTGCAATGATGATTCCTTCATGCAATTGCCCTGGTCGCGGTGGCAGGGGGGGCTTGTCTTTCCTTTGCTTGAAATATATACTGAACATATATTCGATGATAGGCCCATGGGGTGTTCGGATGACTGCGACCAACAAGGCTATAGCGAGCAAGAGAAAGACTCTCCTGTTCAAATTCAAAGACGATACGGTCACTACGGTGAGTGATGAAAGCTTTAGCAAAGTAGCTAAGATCCTGGGGTTCAACGATACCCAGACACTGCATTTTGCGATTGCGCGTCTGCGCGACGAGATACTCGGCGCAAAAAAGGCCGGAGCGGCCGAGGGCGAAGCGCCTTATCCGGCGCTCAGTGCCGGGCAGCTCCTGGAAATTCGTTCCGCTGCGCGCCTACCCAGAGGAAAATCGATTCGTAAGCAGTCTCTGTTTTGACTCGGCATGGCGAAGTATTACTCGGCGCCCAAGCCCGGCGACATCGTGCAATGTCGCTTTCCGCAGGACCGGATACGTCAGCCCGGTCCCAAAGAACGGCCGGCTTTGGTAATCGAAGTCGAAGAATTCGAATTGCCGGACCAATCGATCGAAGTCTTTGTAACGGTCGCTTACGGCACATCCGAGGATGTCGATCGCTGTCATCCGGGCGAGTTCAGGATCGACCGCAGCGATCCGCATGCGGGCCTTGGGCTCGATACCAAGTTCGATTTGGGTAGCCGCGTAAAGTTGCCGTTCGATAACGATTGGTTTGCACCGGGACCGGGAAAGCGTTTCGGCGCGCATCCGAAGCGCGGCAAACTCAATACGGACAACATCGATCTCAAACGCCGACTATCCTCGGCAGTCGCCGAGCTCAAAAAGTCGCATCGGCCCGCAACGCTCGGCATGAGTTCCAAATCTGGGCGCGGGAAGAAGGCTAAACCGTAGTACACGGCGCTCCTCGCTCGCGCCCCTCTTCCTCGGCCCCTCATGCTCCCCTGGATCGGCCTGTTGCAAAATTCATTTTGCAACAGGTTCTAAGTCACCCGGAAATTGCGGAACTGCCAGGGATCGGAGGCGTCGATGTCTTCCGGGTACAGATTGCCGCGGCCGGCAAGGGGGGTCCAGTCGGTATACACGCCCACCAATTTGCCGAGATAGGGCGAGGACATCCCGAGCACGGCCTGATAGTCGAGTTCGTCCGGTTCGATGATGCCGGCCTTGGGATGTTGCAGCGCCCAGACGATGGCCGCCACGTAGGGGGCGTTCACCTGCAGGCTGGTGGCGTTGTTGTAGGGACAGAGTTTGCGCGTTTCCTCGATGCCGAGCTGCGAGCCATACCAGTAGGCGCCCTTGTTGTGGCCCATCAGCAGCACGCCGAGTTCATCGAAGCCCGAATCGATTTCGTCGCGCAGCAGGCGCTGCTGCGGGGGGAAGCGCCAGCCGTTGCCGGCGAATTCCTGCAGCGACAGCACGGCGTCGTCGCAGGGGTGATAGGCGTAGTGGCAGGTCGGCCGGTAAATGACTTTGCCGTTCTCGCGCACGCTGAGGTAATCGGGGATCGAAATCGCCTCGCCGTGCGAAATCAGCCAGCCGTGAAACGGTCCCTCCTTGGGCACCCAGGAGCGCACGCGCGTGGCCACGCCGGGGCGGTCGAGGTAGATCGCCGCGCCGCAGCCGAAGCCGTATTCGCGCCCGTCCGCGGGCCAGTTGCGCTCGTGCGTGCCCCAGCCGAGTTCGGCCGGCTGCAGCGATTCGCCGCAGAACGCTTCGCTCGACCAGGTATTGACGAATTCGCCGTTGCGTTTGCGCACCTGGCTGATCTGGTGGTCGCGCTCGGACACGTGTATGACTTTCACCTCGAGCTGCGCCGCGAGCCGCCCCCACTGCTCGCGGCTGCGCGGGGTCCCCGCGTCGACGCCGAGGTCTGCGGCGAGGTTGAGCAGCGCCTGCTTGACCAGATGCGACACCAGGCCGGGATTGGCGCCATGCATCAGCACGCAGGTCGGTCCGGCAGGCAATTTTCTGCGCAGCGCCAGCGCGGCTTCGCGGTAAGCGTAGTTCGAGCGGCGGCTGGCGGGCGTCGCGGTGTCGGTGTGGCCGCCGGGCCAGGGCTCGATGCAGGCGTCGATATAGAGCACGCCGTGCTGCTGGCACCACTCGATGAGGGCGACGCTGGACACGTCGAAGGAGGCGTTGACCAGGAAATCCCCGGGGCCGAGTTCGCGCGCGAGAATGCCGAGATAGTTGTCTCGCGTCAGCGGTTCGACGCGAAAGCTGACGTTGTACGCGGCGGCGATGTCTTGGCCGAATGCGTTGGCGGTGACAATCGATATCTGCTCCGGCCGCAGGTCGATGTGGCGCAGGATCAGCGGCAGCGAGCCCTGTCCGACGGCGCCGAAGCCAGATCG
>JAJZUN010000059.1 GCA_021848555.1 Pseudomonadota bacterium
GGCTGCCGGGTTTGCCGCACATGCGCTCCAGTTCCGCGGCGCCGGCTTTGGCCTCGCGCACCAACTCGGCTTTAGGATGCTCGCGCGGATCGCGCGTATACAAACCGGCCTGGTCGGTGAGTATGATCAGGCAATCGGCCTCGATCAGATTCGTCACCAGGGCCCCCAGCGTGTCGTTGTCGCCGAACTTGATCTCGTCGGTGACCACGGTGTCGTTCTCGTTGATGATCGGTATCACGCCCAGCGCCAGCAGCGTGCGCAGGGTCGAGCGCGCATTGAGATAGCGCTGGCGGTCGGCCAGGTCCGCGTGCGTCAGCAGCACCTGCGCGGTATGCAGGCCGTGCTTGCGAAACGAGCTCTCGTAGACCTGCACCAGGCCCATCTGGCCCACCGCGGCGGCCGCCTGCAGTTCGTGCATCGCCTGCGGGCGCCGCGTCCATCCCAGCCGCTGCATGCCCTCGGCGATGGCGCCGCTCGATACCAGCACGATTTCCTTTTCGCCGGCGCGCAGCTTTGCGATCTGCGCCGCCCAGCGCGCAATCGCCGCACTGTCCAGACCCTGGCCCTGGCTGGTGACGAGCGCGCTGCCGACCTTGACCACGATGCGGCGCGCCGATTGGAGCAGCGCGGCCATGTCAGGCGGCCTGGTTTTCGGTGAGATGTTCCATGATGGCGAAGCATAGCTCGCGGCAGCCCTCGCCGGTGAGCGCCGAGATCGCGAACCACCTGCCTTTCCAGCGATAGGACTTGATGAAGCGCTGCAGCGCCTGCTCGCGCTCGCCCTCCTGCAGCATGTCGGTCTTGTTCAGCACCAGCCAGCGCGGCTTGTCGTACAGCGTCTGATCGTATTTCTTCAGTTCGTTGACGATGGCGCGCGCTTCCTTGACCGGATCGGCGCTGTCGTCGAGCGGCGCGATATCGACCAGGTGCAGCAGCAGCCGCGTGCGCGCCAGGTGGCGCAGGAACTGGTGGCCCAATCCGGCGCCCTCGGCGGCGCCCTCGATCAGGCCGGGGATATCGGCGACGACGAAGCTCTTGTCCTCGACCACGCGCACCACGCCGAGGTTGGGGTGCAGCGTGGTGAAAGGGTAGTCGGCGACCTTGGGGCGGGCGGCCGAAACGGCGCGGATGAATGTCGATTTACCGGCGTTGGGCATGCCAAGGAGGCCGACGTCGGCGAGCAGCTTCAGTTCCAGGCGCAGTTCGCGCGATTCGCCCGGTTCGCCCAGCGTGCACTGGCGCGGCGCGCGGTTGGTGCTGGTCTTGAAATGCAGATTGCCCAGGCCGCCTTTCCCGCCGCGGGCGATCAGCGCTTTTTGCTCGTGCGCCGCCAGGTCGGCGATCAGCTCGCCCGACTCGGCGTCGGTGATGACCGTGCCCACGGGAACGCGCAGCACGATGTCCCCGGCGCCTTTGCCATACTGATCGGCGCCGCGCCCGTTTTCGCCGCCCTTGGCGCGGTGGATGCGCGCGTAGCGGTAGTCGATCAGGGTGTTGATATTGCGATTGGCCACTGCGTAAATGCTGCCGCCGTGGCCGCCATCGCCGCCGTCAGGACCGCCGCGGGGAACAAATTTCTCGCGCCGGAAATGGGCGACCCCGTCCCCGCCCTTGCCGGCGTGCACCTCGATCCTGGCTTCGTCGATGAATTTCATGGTCGGATTAAGATAAAACCGGCGGGGAAAATAAAAAAGCCCTACCGCGTGGATAGGGCTTTTCTAGGAGCCTGCCGGTTTTCAGGCCGGCACCACGCTTACCGTCTTCTTGCTCATCGGACCTTTGACCCCGAATAATACTTTGCCGGCCACCTTGGCGTACAGGGTGTGGTCCTTGCCCATGCCGACGTTCTCGCCGGCGTGCACCTGGGTGCCGCGCTGGCGAATAATGATGCTGCCGGCGGAAATCAACTGGTCGCCGTAGCTTTTCACGCCGAGGCGCTTGGAATTCGAATCGCGGCCGTTTCTGGAGCTGCCGCCTGCTTTTTTATGTGCCATATCGTGCCTTTCCCGTTAACCCGTTGCGCTTACTGTGTAATACCGGTGATTTCGATTTCGGTGTAATTCTGGCGATGCCCCTGGTGCTTCTGATAGTGCTTGCGCCGGCGCAGCTTGAATATGCGCACCTTGTCGTGGCGACCCTGGGCGAGAACCTTCGCCTGCACGGTAGCACCGGTGACCAGCGGCCTGCCCATCTTGAGGTTGTCGCCGTCGGCGACCAACAGCACCTGGTCGAGCACGATTTCAGCCCCGACCTCAGCCGGCAACTGTTCTATTTTCAATTTTTCGCCGGCTGCGACCCGGTATTGCTTGCCGCCGGTTTTGATGACCGCGTACATGTTGAGAGACTCCAAATAGACAAAATTGCAGTAAAACTAAGGAACCCGAGATGATACAGCAATTTAGCTTTGGGCGTCAAAAGCTTTATGCTATGATTTCGACCCTGCCAAACGCGTATTTCAGGCCCAGTTTCCTGCCCTTTTTACCGTGCTAACGCCCATTCAAACCCTTATCGCCGCCGATATGCGCGCGGTGGATGCGATGATCCGCCGCCGGCTCGAGTCCGACGTGGTGCTGATCCGCCAGGTCGCCGAGTACATCATCGCCAGCGGCGGCAAGCGCCTGCGCCCGGCCATGCTGCTCCTTGCCTCGGGCGCGACGGGTTATGCGGGCGGCCACCAGCATGAGCTCGCGGCCGTGGTCGAATTCATCCATACCGCCACGCTGCTGCACGACGATGTGGTCGATGAATCCGGATTGCGCCGGGGGCGCAAGACGGCCAACGCCGAATTCGGCAATGCCGCCAGCGTGCTGGTGGGCGATTTCCTGTATTCGCGCGCGTTCCAGATGATGCTTGCGGTCGACGACATGCGCGTCATGGCAGTGCTGGCCGACGCCACCAACACCATCGCCGAAGGCGAGGTGCTGCAGCTCCTGAACGTGCACAACGCCGATACCGACGAACGGCGCTATCTCGAAGTGGTTCGGCGCAAGACCGCCAAGCTGTTCGAGGCTGCCACCCGCCTCGGCGCGATACTCGGCCGGGCCGCGCCGGAGGTCGAAGAAGGCCTGGCGCAGTACGGCATGCACGCGGGAACCGCGTTCCAGTTGATCGACGACGTGCTCGACTATTCCGGCGACCTGAACGAAACTGGCAAGAACCTGGGCGACGATCTCAACGAGGGCAAGCCGACGCTGCCCCTGATTTACGCCATGCGCAAGGGTACGCCCGCGCAGGCGCAAACGGTGCGGCACGCCATCGAGCAGGGCGGGCGGGACGATTTCGCCGCGGTGCTGGAGGCGATAACCAAAACCGGGGCGCTGGACTATGCGCGCGAGCAGGCCAGGCAGGAAGCCGCGACAGCCTGTTCCGCCATCGGGTGCCTGCCGAATTCAAAATACCGCGACAGTTTGGTACAATTGGCGGACTTCGCGGTTAATCGCAACCACTGACCGCGTTCGTTTTTGGGGGTTCGCCCCCGCCCAAGACACCTCGGGGTGTAGCTCAGCCTGGTAGAGTACTGCGTTCGGGACGCAGGAGTCGGAGGTTCAAATCCTCTCACCCCGACCACTAATTTTAGAAGACCTATCATTCTAAATTTGCCCTTTATACGGGGCTCGTAAGTCAACGACCGGTCCCGGAAACGGTTCGCGTGACCGATCCTGTCCTTATCATAAGGATCGATTTGTGTTAATGTATCCTTTCAATAAGGATACTTTCACGCGCCATGGCTTTGCACCCCGTCCTCGAAGAGAAGCTCAACGCCGCGCTCGCGCTCGCGCCCGGCCCGGCCGAGCCGATGACCCGCCGCAATGCCGCGTTGCCTGAGATTCCGAAGAAAGTTCACGCGGTGACCGGCATGCGGCGCTCGGGTAAGACGACCTTCTTGCAGCAGCTCGCCGCCGAGAGCCGGCGCGGGACCGCCCCGGAACGTGCGCTTTACCTGAGCTTCGACGACGACCGGCTGGCCGATATCGCTGCCGATCAGTTGAGTGCGCTGCTGGAGGAGTTCTATCGTCGCTATCCGCAGCTGCGCCGGCGCGCTACGGTTGCCTGGTTCTTCGACGAGATC
The DNA here is from genome assembly GCA_021848555.1 of Pseudomonadota bacterium. Next base: position 4,070 of record JAJZUN010000059.1, read on the forward strand.
CAGCTCGTATCGGGCTGGGAGCGCTTCGTGCGCCGCGTGCTCGACAGCGAGAACGTGCAAGTGGTCGTCTCGGGTTCCTCGGCGCGCATGCTCTCCCGGGAAGTCCATACCTCGCTACGCGGACGTGGCATCGAAACGACGATCCGCCCGTTCAGCTTTCGCGAGTTCCTGCGCCACCGCGGTGAGGAACCCCGTGCCGAACCCCGCCGCTGGACCGCGGACGAGCGCTCGCTGGTGGAGAAGCGCTTCGGCGAGTACCTGGTCGAGGGCGGATTCCCCGAGGCGCAGGGGTTCACGCGGGCTTTGCGCGTCGAGCTGCTGCAGGGCTACGTTGACACGGTGCTGTTTCGTGACGTGCTGGAACGCTATGGCGTGTCGCAGGTGAGCGCGCTGCGCTGGATTGTTCGGCATTGCCTGCGCAACCCGGCCGGCAACATGAGCGTGCATCGCCTGTTTCTGGACCTGAAGGCCCAGGGCCATGCCGTGAGCAAGGACTCTGTGCATGCGCTGCTCGGCCATCTCGTCGATGCCTATCTGCTCCAGGCAGTGCCCCTCCACACCGCGTCCGAGCGCCAGCGCAATTCGAATCCGCGCAAGATCTATCCCGCCGACCCCGGATTGATTCACGCCTTCGACGCCAGCGGCCGCGCCAACACCGGGCACGCGCTAGAGACGGCGGTGTTCAACGAACTGCAGCGCCGGCTCACCGAGGCGGCCTACGTCAAGACGGCGGAGGGCTACGAAGTGGATTTCCTCGCCAGCTACCGTGACGGCCGAAGGGAGTTGCTGCAAGTCTGCGCCAATCCATCGGCCCCGGACGCGCGCGAGCGAGAATTGCGGGCGTTGGCCGAGGTGGCGAAGGACCGCCCGAAGCTGCCGGCAGCCCTGCTGGTCTTGACCCAAGAGCAGGCGACCCCGCTCGCGGGCAGCGGCCTGCGCGCGATGCCCGCTTACGAATGGATGCTCGCGGAACATTGATGCCCTTCACCGACCGCAAGTAGGTCAGCGGGGCTTGCGTAACCATTTCGTAGCCATTGGAACCGCGGCAATAGTCGATTCGCCGCGGCACATAGCCCGCGCTCAGCCGACGAAGGTGACCCGGTTGATCTCCTGCAGCGTGGTGTCGCCCGCGGCGAGGGCCGCGAGGGCCGACTGGCGCAGCGACAGCGTGCCGGCGCGCGCGGCGGCCTGCTTGATCTCGCGGATCGAGGTGCGCGCGATTATGAGTTCGCGCAACTCGTCGTTGAGCACCATGTATTCCGCGATCGCCTTGCGCCCTTTGTACCCGGTTCCGCGGCATAGTCCGCAACCGCGGCCTTCCATGAAGCGGTAGCCTGCTGCATCTTCCGCGCTGATGCCGGAAGTGCGCAACTGCTCCGCCGACGGCGTGACCGGCTGCGCGCAGTTGCGGCACACCACCCGCAGCAGGCGCTGCGCCACGATCCCGTTCAGCGCGGAGGCGAAACTGAAGGAATCCACGCCCATGTGGATGAACCGCCCGATGACGTCGAACACGTTGTTCGCATGCACCGTGGTGAGCACCAGATGCCCGGTCAACGCGGACTGCACCGCGATTTCCGCGGTCTCGGAGTCGCGGATCTCGCCGACCATGATCTTGTCCGGATCGTGGCGCAGGATGGAGCGCAATCCGCGCGCGAAGGTGAGGCCTTTCTTCTCGTTCACCGGAATCTGCAGCACGCCGGCGAGCTGATACTCGACCGGGTCCTCGATGGTGACGATCTTGTCCTCGCCGGTATGGATTTCGGTCAAGGCCGCATACAGCGTGGTCGTCTTGCCGCTGCCGGTCGGACCGGTCACGAGCAACATGCCGTAGGGCTCGGCCGACAGGCGGCGCAGCACGGCGAGCGCGTTGGCGTCGAAGCCCAGCGCGTCCAGGCGCAGGCTGTGCACCTGTCCGGCGAGCGATTCCTTGTCCAGAATCCGGATCACTGCGTCCTCGCCGAACATGCTGGGCATGATGGACACGCGGAAATCGACCTCCCGGCCGCGCACGCGCACCTTGAAGCGCCCGTCCTGCGGCACGCGCCGCTCGGCGATGTCCAGCTCGGACACGACCTTGATGCGCGAAATCACCTGCTCGGCCAGCGCCGGGTCGGACACGTCGCCCGCCACCGAGAGTACGCCGTCGATGCGGTAGCGGATCGCCATGCCGCCGGGGTGCGCCTCCAGGTGGATGTCGCTCGCGCCGACCTTCATGGCATCGTAGATCGTCGAATTGACCAGGCGTATCACCGGGTTGATGTCCTCGCCCACGGTCTGCAGCGATACTTCCTCTACGCTGGCTACGCTGGCGCTCGCGCGATGGTCCGACACCGCCGACTGCAGCGCGTGCATGCCCTCTTCGTGCCGGCTGAGCAGTGCGCGCAAGTCCGCCGGGTGCGCGAGAGCCCACTCCAGGGGCTGGCGCGCGCGCGCTTCCGCCCACGCCTGCAGTCCGGTCGCGGTCGGATCGGCAAACGCGCACAGCAGGCGTCCGCCGGGATCGCGCAGCACGATGCACAGACGCTGGGTCGCTTCCCGCAGCGGCAGCAGATCGAAGGCGGGCTGCAGGCGATCGAGTTCGGCCATGGAGAGCGTCGGATAGCGGAAATAGGCTCCCAGGGCGGCGAGCCACTGCTCCGGCGGCACCTCGAGCGTGGCTTCCAGCGTCGGGATGAAGCTCTGCCCGCTGCGCAGCGCTGATTCGCGCGCCGCATCGATGGCCGCGGCGAGTGACTCGGTGCCCGTGCTCATGACTGTATGGTTCCCACCAGTTCGAAAATTGGCAAATACATGAGGATCACGATGCCGCCCACCATGGCGCCGATCAAGGCCATCAGCGCCGGTTCGAACACCTTGGTGAACACATCGACCCAGCGCGCCACCTCGTCGTCGTAGAACGCCGCCACCCGCTCCATCATCTCCCCCATGCGCCCGGTCCGCTCGCCCACCTGAAGCATGCGGTGGCCGACCGGCGTGGTGAGCCCGGCGGCGTGCATCGCGACTGAAATCGAGCGGCCTTCGCGTATGCCCGAGACCGCCAGTTCCAGCCGGCCGCGCAGCAGCGGGCTCAGCAGTCCGGGCACCAGGCCGAGCGCGCCCATCATCGGGGTCCCGCCGCCAAGCAGCATGCCCAGTGTGCGGTAAAGACGGGCGAGTTGATACACGCGCATGCGCTCGCCCAGCCAGGGCAGGGCCCACAACCTGGCGCCCAGCCAGGCCCGCACCTCGGGCCGCGTCGCGAGCGATACGGCGGCCGCGGCGGCGAGAATCGCGGCCAGCAGCAGTTTCCACCCGTGCGCGCCCACCAGATTGCCCCAGCGCATCAGCAGCAGGGACAGGAAGGGCAGATCGGTGGTGCGCTCTTCGTAGATATGGCTGAACCTGGGAACGACGTATCCGAGCAGGAACAAGGTCACCAGTACCCCTACCGCAAGCAGCACCGCCGGGTAGATCATTGCGCTGACCACTTTTTTCCGGACCGATTCGATCTGGGTCTGGTAGGCGATATGACGGCGCAGCGACTCCGCCATGCCGCCGCTGCGCTCGCTTGCGCGCAGGGTGGCGATGTAAAAGGGCGGAAAGTGTTCCGGCTGCATCGCCATCGCGTCCGAGCAGGTGCGGCCGGAATAGAGCTGGTCGAGCAACTGGCGCATCACCGAGCGCGCCTGCGCATCGGGTTCGTTCTCCGCCAGGGCTTCGATGGCCTCGACCAGGACCAGGCCGGCTTCGAGCAGGGCGAGCAGTTGCTGGCTGAACAGCAGCAGCCCAAACCGCTCGCGCCGCCGCGAAACCAAACCCGCCAGCCCAAAGCCGTGCCAGCCCGATTGCGCAACCGACAGGACGACGTAGCCGCGCTCATCGGCTTTGCGCGACGCCTCCTGCACCGTGGCGGCGTCGATCTGCCAGTCCAGCACGCCCGCAGATTCGGAATAGACTTTGAGCTTGAATTGCATGACCCTTGCCAGGCTGCGGCTACCTACGGCGGGAAAGTCTGTAGCGTACCAAAAAAATCGGGCCCATTGCGGTTGCCGATGGCCCTTGAATTCGGGCGACTACGGCCGGTCTACCCAGAATCCGCTGACCGGATCCAGCACCTTGGTGCCGAAATCGAGATAGCCCTTGTCGCCGATGTAGGTTCCGAGCGTGCCCTGGGCGTCAAGGCCGGGCGCGTAGAAATACCAGCCCGATTTCGATGCATCCCAGGCCCACAGACTGGCCAGATCCGGTTCCGGCGGACTTGCGTTCGGGCCGATCGCGCTGTTGAATTCCCGCGGCGTCTTGCCATCGCCTATGGCGATCAGGCTCCACCCCGGGGCCAGGCTCTGAAACGAAGCGGACGCGACCGGCGTGCCGGCGGGCAATTGCGCCGCGTACTGGGTTTTGGCATTGACCCAAAAGCCTTCGCCGCCGTTGACCGCGGCAAGCACGTCGTAGCCCTTGCTGCTGGCGTAGTCGGCCAGCGCGGGCGCGGCGAGCGACGGCGCATAGAAGGCCCACTTCGTCCCGCCGGCACTCCATTTCCAGACGCTGAGTATGTCCGGACTGCCGAAGGCCGCGGCCACGTCCAGCGTGCCGCTGGAACTGTTGCCGGCGAGATTCCAGCCGGGCAGCAGTGTCATCGTCGCCGGGCCGGGCGCGGGCGTGAAATTGATGGAAGAAAGAGAAAACGTTTCCGTCGCCCCGCTGCTGTCCTCGAACGCCAGTTTGACCATGCCCACGCCATCGGCGACCCAGAAGGTGTTGGTTGAGGCGGCGCCGCTGATCACGCGCAGGTTGCTGACGCGAATGGTGGCAAAGGTTCCGGCGGGCACGATGACGCTTTCCGCGCCGAAAGTGATGGTCTGGGAATAGGTGTCGGTACTGCTCGATCCGTCGCTGCCGGTTTGGGTAATGGTGCCGGTCTGGGTCAGCGTCGTGCCCAGGGCCACCGCTGCGGGTACGTACAATTCCGGCGGCGTGTAGATGCTGGTCAGCGTGATGCTGCCGACGCCGGCGGCATACCCAGGCGAACCGTTGGCGTGCCTTCTGATGCCCTCGGCATCGTTGGTCATATATCTCGAGACGCCGTTGGAGTCGGCCCAGACGAAGGTCGGAACGCCGTTGATCGTGACGGGCGCCTGACCGACCACCCGTGTATAGGGCAGGGGCAACACGGATCCCGGTTTTTCGTCCTGATAGGTCCACGCGTATCCCGGCCGGAACGGGAAATAATTTTGCATGTTTATTGTCCCCGGGGCGGCCAGGGTCGTCGTTGTCGTGGAGCTTGTGCTGGTGACCGTGGTGGTGGTCATCGCCGACGTGCCAGTCCACTTAATGGCGTGCGCGCCCGCAATGTCGTCCGGCTGCAGCGAGTCGATGTTGCTGATCCGGGAATTCATCACGGCCGTGACCGACTGGCCGGCCTCGTTAGGGTGATCCAGGCCGGCGACGTGACCGAATTCGTGTTCCGCGACGCGAAAGAAATCATTCAGCATTTCCGTGCTGTTCGCGGCTCGTACCAGCGGTCCCTGGTAGGCGTTGAACGGCGCGGTGCTGTTGAAGATCACATCCTCCTCGACGCGCGCCCCGTTGACGATCCAGCGGTTGGTGATCGCGATTGCGTCGCCCCACCCTGACCCGCAAAAGTCGGATGCCCATCTTACTTCATTGATACCATCGCGCGGCCAACACGCGTTGCCCGTGACCACCGGATCGGCAATGCGGAAAAAGCCGAAATCCGGGCCGCTGCCTATGCCGGCCGCATTCCATTTCGCGAGGGCGCTTTCGGCGAGTTTGCTCCAGCTGGTGAGTCCATAGCCTATGGACTGGAACGAAGTAGTCGACAGATCGAGGTTCATCACGAAGCCGCTCGCTGGCGGTTCTGGAAGCAAGGTCCAAGCGGCCACAGGCGCGGGAACCGCCTGCGACAGTACAAGAACCGCCGCCAGGAATTTCGTGCGCAGTCTCATGCCGCTGATCCCGTCATGGCGGAGCTTATTGCGTGCCCAGCCTGGCCCTGACGGCGCCGAGGAATTGCTCCAGCGTGACCGGCGGCTGGCTTGTGCCGCCCAGCACCTCGGCCGTTATCCCGGGCGCCAGCGGCGTGCCGGAGGAACCGAGCACGACCGAACTCCCCGCTGCGGGCCCTGCCTGGATCTGGAACACTCCGGCGGGGCCGCCCACCACGGGAAACATGTCTTTGCCGTTGCCGCGCGAAAATACCAGATAGCGCACGCCGGGCTGGAACTGGGGCAGTCCGGGTATTTCCAGGCGCAATCCGTCGACTTCGCCGCCCAACACCAGCAGCACGATGTCCGCGCCCGGGCTGCTGCCTTTGAGCAGTTGCAAATCCGAGAACCTGACGTCGGTGACGATGGCGCCGCTCGCGAGCTTTCGCGACTGCAGCGCGCTCACCGTGCCGACGAAAATCTGCTCGGCTTCT
>JAJZUN010000060.1 GCA_021848555.1 Pseudomonadota bacterium
GCTTGGAGCGATTCTCCGCGTTGCTGTGCCGGGAGGATTTCGATCTCGCCGAGGCCTGCCTGCTGATCGCGCAGGACGCCTATCCCGATCTCGACGTCGCGCATTACCTGGGGCGCATCGACGCGATTGCAAGGACGGTAAGAAGCCGCGTCGCCGGCGATGCATTTGCCGCGCAGAAAGTGGCGGCGCTGAACCGGCACCTGTTCAGCGAGCTGGGGTTTCGCGGAAACGCCGAGGACTACTACGATCCGCGCAACAGCTACCTCAATCAGGTGCTGGAGCGGCGCACCGGCATCCCGATCACGCTCGGCATCGTGTACATGGAAATCGGCCGTCGCCTGGGCCTGCGTTTGCAGGGTGTCTCTTTTCCCGGGCATTTCCTGGTCATGCTGCGCGTCAGCGGCGGGCAACTGGTGCTCGATCCGTTCTGCGGCGGCGAGGCGCAATCGGAATCCGGTCTGCGCGCCCGGCTGGCCCGGGTGCTGACCCAGCGCGAAGCCGGCGCGCTGCCGCTGTCGCGGTTTCTGCAGGCGGCGACGCCGCGCCAGATACTGGCGCGCCTGCTGCGCAATCTCAAAGGCATTTACCTGCAGTCTGAGGAGGCGCAGAATACCCTCGAGGTGACGTGCCGCATGGTGATGGTGGCGCCGCACGCAGCCGAGGAAGTGCGCGACCGGGGTCTCGCCTATTACCGGCTGGACTGTTTTCGCGCCGCGCTCGCCGACTTGCAGGACTATTTGCAGCGGCGCCCGGATGCGCCTGACGCGGCGCAGATCAGGGTCAAGACCGACGCGCGGCGGCTGGTGTGCGCGCGACTGAACTAATGCCGCGGCCTCGCGTCCAATCGGTGCTGCAGAATTCGGCTGCGTTCTGATCCGGATCGCTCGCGGCCTTTGCATTGAAATCATTTCTTGGCGGGAGGTGTAACATGAAACTGAGCAGTGCGAGCTTCGGCGACCAGCAGCGCATACCCGGTGCGTATGCATTCGCCGTTCCGGATGCGCGAGAGCACGTCAAACTCTCTTCCAACCGCAATCCGCAGCTGGGTTGGAGCGGCGCGCCGGCGGGGACGCAGTCCTTCGTCCTGATCTGCCACGACTACGACGTGCCGAGCAAAGGCGACGATGTCAACAAAGAGGGGCGCAGCGTTCCGGCCAGCCTGCCGCGCGTCGATTTCTACCACTGGCTTCTGGTCGACATTCCGGCAGGCATGAACGCGATCGCAGAGGCCGAGTTTTCCGACGGCATCAGCGCGCGCGGCAAGCCCGGGCCGGAGGCGAAGCACGGCACCCGCCAGGGGCTCAACGATTACACCGCCTGGTTTGCCGGCGACAAGGACATGGGCGGGAACTACTTCGGCTACGACGGCCCGTGCCCGCCGTGGAACGATGAGATCCTGCACCACTACGTATTCACGCTGTACGCGCTGGACTGTGCGCGCTGTGCGGTAAGCGGCGCATTCAAGGGCGGCGACGTGCTGGCAGCGATCGAGGGGCATGTGCTGGCCAAGGCCAGCCTCACCGGCACCTACGCGCTCAACCCAAAACTCCTGTAGCCGCCGAAGACAAACTGCATGATCAAATTTGATTTGAGTTCGAGGCGGGTGTTCGCGGGGTTCGCGCTGATTCCCCTCGCACTGCTTGCCGAAGCGCTGATCCTGCAGCATCTCAAAGGCCAGGCGCCGTGCCCGCTGTGTGTGCTGCAGCGCGCAGGCTTCCTGCTGTTTGCCCTGATCGCCCTGGTCGCGGCCATCCACCAGCCGCGGCAGCGCGGCGCCGCCGGCTATAGCGCCGTCCTGGGGCTGGCCGCGCTTGCCGGCCTGGGGGTGGCGATACGCCATGTGTGGGTGTTGTATCACCCGAAATTCGGCTGCGGCATCGATGTGCTGGAGCAGTTTGTCAACGACCTGCCTACGTCCAAGCTGTTGCCCTGGCTGTTTCACGCCAGCGGCGAATGCACCGCGCCGCATGAACCCATCCTGGGTTTGCAGGTGCCGGAGTGGTCGCTGATCTGGTTTTCCCTGCTGTTGCTGGCCGCAATTCTGTTCGCCTTCAAAAGCCTGTCCGGCGCGCGTTCAGGCGCGGCGGCGTGATCCCCGGCGCCGCCGGCCGGCGCTCTTTCCGTATTCCAGAGATGGTGGAAAGCCGCTATAATTCAGGATTTTAGCTTTTCAAAGCGAAATCTGAACATGCGCGTTTGGCGCCATCTTTCCGGACCCAAGCAGCCGCCGACGGCGCTGACCATAGGCAACTTCGACGGCGTGCACCGTGGTCACCAGGCGATGCTTGCGCGGCTCAAGGAGCGCGCGCATGCGCTCGGGCTGAGGGCCTGCGTGCTCACCTTCGAACCCCACCCGCTGGAGCTGTTCGCGCCGCAAACGGCGCCGACGCGGCTTACGTCGCTGCGCGAGAAGCTCGAATTGCTCGCTGCGCACGGCGTCGAATGCGTGCAGGTCAGCCGTTTCAACCGCGCCTACGCCGGCCGCTCGCCGCAGGACTTCATCGAGCAGGTGCTGCTGGCGGGTTTGGGCATGCGCTGGCTGCTGATAGGCGATGACTTCCGCTTCGGGGCGCGCCGCGCCGGCGATTTCGCGCTGCTGCAGGCGGCCTCGCGCGCGCACGGATTCGGCCTGGAAGCCATGCCTACCGTGGCGCAGGAAGGCGTGCGCGTGTCGAGCTCGGTGGTGCGCGCGGCGCTTGCCGCGGGCCGGTTGGCGCAGGCCGAAGCCCTGCTTGGCCGGCCGTACAGCATCAGCGGCCGGGTGGTGCATGGCGACAAGCTCGGCCGCGGCATCGGCTATCCCACTGCGAACGTGCAATTGCGGCACAACCGGCCGCCGCTGTCCGGGATTTTTGCCGTCCGCACTGTCGACGGGCAGGGTCGCAGCCGCGACGGCGCGGCGAGTCTGGGCCTGCGCCCCACGGTGGACCACAGCGGGCAGGCAAAGCTGGAGGTCCATTTGTTCGATTTTGCCGGCGATCTCTATGGCCAGCACTTGCGCGTCGATTTCCTGCACAAGATACGCGACGAAGAAAAATTCCCCAGCCTTGACGCGCTGAAAGCGCGCATCGCGCGGGATTGCGAACTCGCCAAGGAACTGTTGGCGGAGAACGCGCGCGCATGAAGGCGGAATACGTTCGGCGCCGCGCTTCGCTCCGCAGTTTATCCATCCAAACTATTGAAACCAAAAATGGCTGATTACAAGAACACGCTGAACCTGACCGACACCCCGTTTCCCATGCGCGGCGACCTGGCCAAGCGCGAGCCCCAGTGGGTGCAGCAGTGGCAGGAAAAAAGGGTGTATCAGGCGATACGCGCCGCCTCCAAAGGCAGGCCGAAGTTCATCCTGCACGACGGCCCGCCGTATGCGAACGGCAATATCCATCTTGGCCATGCGATCAACAAGATCCTCAAGGACATCATCGTCAAGTCGCGCAACATGGCCGGCTTCGACGCGGTCTACGTGCCTGGCTGGGACTGCCACGGCATGCCGATCGAGCGCGAGATCGAAAAGCACCACGGCAAGCACCTGCCGGTGGAGAAGACGCAGAGCCTGTGCCGCGCCTATGCCGCGGAGCAGATCGAGCGGCAGAAACAGGATTTCCGGCGCCTGGGCGTGCTCGGGGACTGGGATCGTCCCTACCAGACCATGGCCTACGGCAACGAGGCCGATGAAATCCGCACGCTGGGCAAGATACTCGAGAAGGGCTACGTCTACCGCGGTCTGAAGCCGGTGAACTGGTGTTTCGACTGCGCATCAGCCTTGGCCGAGGCCGAAGTCGAGTATGCGGACAGGAAGGACTTTGCCATCGACGTCGGCTTCGCATTTGCCGAGCCGGAGAAGATCGCCAAGGCATTCGGCCTGGACCAACTGCCGGATGCAAAAGGCTGGATCGTCATCTGGACCACCACGGCCTGGACCATCCCCGGCAATCAGGCGCTGAACGCGCATCCGGAGCACGTCTACAACCTGGTCGCTACCGAGCGCGGGCTGCTGATCCTGGCTGCCGACCTGCAAGACGCCTGTCTCGCGCGCTATGGGCTCACGGGTGAGGTGCTGGCCTCGTGTAAGGGCGCAGCACTCGAACTGATCGCCTTCCGCCATCCGTTCTACGAGCGGCTGGCGCCGGTCTATCTGGGCGAATATGTGACGCTCGACACCGGCACCGGCATCGTCCACAGCGCGCCCGCCTACGGCGTGGAGGACTTCGATTCCTGCCGCCGCTACGGCATGAAGGACGAGCAGATCCTCACGCCGGTGATGGCCGACGGGAAATATGTTTCGACCCTGCCTTTTTTCGGCGGCACGATGATCTGGAAGGCCAATCCCGAGATCATCAAGAAAATCGAGGAAGCCGGCGCGCTGTTCCATTGCGAAGATTATGTCCACAGCTACATGCACTGCTGGCGGCATAAGACGCCCATCATTTACCGCGCCAGCACGCAGTGGTTCGCGGCCATGGATGAGCCGCCCGGCTTCAAGGGCGTGAAGCCGGCCGAGTCCCTGCGCACCACGGCCCTGCGCGGCATTGCCAACACGCGCTTTTATCCGGACTGGGGCCAGGCGCGTCTGCACGGGATGATCGCCAACCGGCCCGACTGGACGCTGTCGCGCCAGCGCCAGTGGGGCGTGCCCATGCCTTTCTTCATCCACCGGGAGACCAGCGAACTGCATCCGCGCACGCTGGAACTGCTGGAGCAGGTGGCCGAGCGCGTCGAGGCGGGCGGCATCGAAGCCTGGCAGACGCTGGACCCGAAGGAATTGCTGGGCGCCGAGGCCGAGCAGTACGTCAAGATCAAGGACACGCTCGACGTTTGGTTCGATTCCGGTTCGACGCATCAGACGGTGATGGGCGGACCCGAGGGCAGGACGGCCGGCGCCGGCTCGCACGGGACGGATCTGCAGTTCCCCGCCGACCTGTACCTGGAAGGTTCCGACCAGCATCGCGGCTGGTTCCACTCGTCCCTGCTCGTCTCCTGCATGCTCAATGGCGAGCCGCCTTACAAGGCGCTGCTGACGCACGGCTTTTTCGTCGACGGCCAGGGCCGCAAGATGTCGAAATCGCTGGGCAACACGCTGGAGCCGCAAAAGATTTCCGGGAGTCTGGGCGCGGAAATCCTGCGCCTGTGGGTGGCCGCAACCGATTACTCGGGCGAGCTGTCGATCTCGGACGAAATCCTGAAGCGCGTGGTCGAGAGCTATCGGCGCATCCGCAACACGCTGCGCTTCCTGCTCGCCAATACGGCCGACTTCGATCCGCGCGCGCACGCGCTGCCGGTCGAAGACTGGCTGGAAATAGACCGCTATGCGCTGGCGCTCACGCAGTCGATGCAGCAGCAGGTGGCGCGCGATTACGAAAATTACGACTTCCATTTCGTGGCGCAGAAGCTGCAGGGCTTCTGCTCCGAGGATCTGGGCGGGTTTTACCTCGACATTCTGAAGGACCGGCTGTATACGGCCGGCAGGGATTCGAGGTCGCGGCGCTCGGCGCAGAACGCGCTGTATCAGATCCTGCAGCGCCTGGTGCGCCTGATGGCGCCTATCCTGTCGTTTACCGCGGAAGAGATCTGGACGCTTACCGCAGGCGGCGAGGACAAGGACGAGAACGTCAGCGTGTTCACCCACACCTGGGACGAGTTTCCGGCCGCCGGGTATGCGCAGGATCTGCTCGATCGCTGGACAAGGATACGCGGCGTCCGCGCCGAAGTGCAGAAGCAGCTGGAGGAGGCGCGCGTCGCCGGAAAAATCGGCTCCTCGCTGCAGGCCGAAGTCGAAATCCGCGCCAGCGGCGACAAGCTCGCCCTGCTGCAGTCCTTGCAGGACGATCTGCGCTTCGTGCTGATCACCTCGAGCGCGGTGCTGACGCCGGTCGCCGCCGCTGCCGACGAGGCGGTGATCGTGAGCGCCAGCGCGCGCGTCAAGTGCGAGCGCTGCTGGCATTATCGGGATGACGTCGGACAGGACGCCGCGCACCCCGGGCTGTGCGGCCGCTGCGTGTCCAATCTGTATGGCGCCGGCGAAGCGAGGGCGCATGCGTAGGCTGGCGCGCTGGTACGCCTGGGCGCTGCTGGTGGTGCTGCTGGACCAGGTCACCAAGTATTGGATCAGCGTCAGCTTCGCCTTCGGCGAGACACGGGCCTACACCGGCTTTTTCAACCTGGTGCTGACCTACAACAAGGGCGCGGCGTTCAGCTTTCTCGCCAGCGCAGCGGGCTGGCAGCGCGGCTTTTTCATCACCGTCGCGCTGGTCGCGATCGTCGTGATCAGCGTGCTGCTGGCGCGCCATGCGGGCGAAAAGTTGTTCTGCGTCGCGCTGGTCCTGATCCTGGGCGGGGCGATAGGCAATGTGCTCGACCGCATCGTGCTGGGCCACGTGGTCGATTTTCTCGATTTTCACATCGCCGGCTGGCATTGGCCGGCGTTCAACCTGGCCGATTCGGCGATCACCGCCGGTGCGGTGCTGCTGATTGCCGACAGCCTACGCTCGGGCGCCAGGCGGGCCGGGGCCGCGCGATGAGCGCCTCGCCCGGAACCGCTGCCTGCTCATTCAATATTAGGTGCCGACCATGGATGTCCTGCTAGCCAATCCCCGCGGTTTTTGCGCCGGCGTCGAACGCGCTATCAGCATCGTCGAGCGCGCTCTGGCTTTATACGGCGCGCCGATTTACGTGCGCCATGAAGTGGTGCACAACAAGTTCGTGGTCGAGGATCTGCGCGCCAAGGGTGCGGTATTCGTCGAGGAGCTGGAACAGGTGCCGCACGGCAGCACGGTGATATTCAGCGCCCACGGCGTGTCGCCGGCGATCCGGCGCGAGGCCGAGGAGCGCGGCCTCAAGGTGTTCGACGCCACCTGCCCGCTGGTGACCAAGGTGCACATCGAGGTGGCCAAGATGCGCGAACAGGGGCGCGGCATCGTCATGATCGGCCATCGCGGACACCCCGAGGTCGAGGGCACCATGGGGCAGGCGACGCAAGGCATGTACCTGGTCGAGACGGTGGCGGATGTCGAGCGCCTTGCGGTCGAGGATCCTGCGCGTCTGGCCTATGTCACCCAGACCACGCTGTCCGTGGACGACGCCGCGGCCATCGTCGAGGCCCTCAGACGCCGGTTTCCCGGCATCCTCGGGCCGAAGAAAGACGACATCTGCTACGCCACGCAGAACCGCCAGGACGCGGTGAAATTCCTGGCGCCGCAATGCGACCTGGTGATCGTGGTCGGATCGCCCAACAGCTCGAACTCCAACCGCCTGCGCGAAGTGGCGCAGACCCTGGGCGTGGAGGCGCACATGATCGACGACGCGTCCGAACTGCGGCCGGAGTGGGTGCAGGGGCGCAAGCGCGTCGGGGTCAGCGCCGGCGCTTCGGCGCCGGAAGTACTGGTGATGGAAGTCATCGCCAGGCTGCAGGCGCTGGGCGCAAAGCGGGTCGATCAACTCAAGGGCAAAGAGGAGAGCGTGACCTTTCCCCTGCCCAAAGGGCTGAGCAGCGGCAGCGCCTGAAAGTGCGGGGAGAAAACCTGATTAGACAGAGTCCAAAATTCAATGTATCATGCAAACATGAACTTAGAACCGACTGCCAGCAGGGAAAGCGTCGCGCAATTGCTGCGCGCCCACGGCATTACGCCCACGCACCAGCGCATTGAAATCGCGCTGGTCCTGTTCGAGAAACGCTGGCACCCGTCGGCCGACCAGATACTGGCGGCGGTCAACGTGCGCTACGCCGAGAGTTCCAAGGCCACGGTATATAACACGCTCAAGCTGTTTCTCAACAAGGGGCTGGTGCGCGAGCTGATCGTCGATCCGAACAAGGTTTTCTACGATTCCAACACCGGCGTCCACCATCATTTCTACGATGTCGTCTCGGGCGAGATCACCGATATATCCGCCGCCGGCGTGCATATCGACGGCCTCCCGCCCTTGCCGCCCGGCATGGTCACCGCCGGCATCGACATCATCGTGCGCACCCGTCCGGGGCTCTGAGCCGCCGCGACGGCCGGGGTCGCTGCCCCGGCAAGCATCCAGATTTTTTTCCGAGGCTGTCCTTGCGCGCCTTGTTTGCGCGCACTGCCGCGCTTATAATCGTGGCCTTCCGCTGATTCTCCTGTTCGCATTGATGTAGCTCAGCCGGGTTAGCTCAGTTGGTAGAGCAGCGCATTCGTAATGCGAAGGTCGGAGGTTCGACTCCTCTACCCGGCACCAAATTGCACCGCGCCCGGCGCGCTCTGGCCGCGCGAGGATCGTTCCGGCGGCGTTGGCCGGCCGCTCGCGCTCCGGGGGCCGATTTCAGCGGGTGACGCGACGAGCGAAAGGATTTGATGCGCGCGACTCAGGCAAAGCAGGTGCTGGGCATCATCGGCGGCAGCGGGGTCTACGATATCGACGGCCTGGCCGGCAAGCGCTGGGAGAAGGTCGCATCGCCTTTCGGCGAACCTTCGGACGAATTGCTGTGCGGCGAACTCGACGGCCAGGCGATGGTGTTTCTGCCGCGGCACGGGCGCGGCCACCGGATTCCGCCCTCCGAGATCAATTTCCGCGCCAACATCGATGTCCTGAAGCGCCTGGGCGTGACCGATGTCATTTCCGTCAGCGCCGTGGGCTCGCTGCGCGAGCATCTGCATCCCGGCATGTTCGTCATCGTGGACCAGTTCGTCGACCGCACCTTCGCGCGCACGAAAAGCTTTTTCGGCACCGGCATGGTGGCGCATGTCTCCATGGCGCGCCCGGTGTGCAGTCGCCTCGGCGACCACCTCGAGGCGGCGGCGCGCGCGGCCGGCATCGAGACGGCGCGCGGCGGCACCTATCTGGTGATGGAGGGGCCGCAGTTCTCCAGCCTGGCCGAATCCGAGCTGTATCGCAGCTGGAGCTGCGACGTCATCGGCATGACCAACATGCCCGAAGCCAAGCTCGCGCGCGAGGCGGAGCTGTGCTACGCCACCGTGGCCATGGTCACCGACTACGACTGCTGGCACCCGAATCACGACGACGTGACGGTGCAGGCGATCATCGAGGTGCTGCTCGCCAATGCGGACAAGGCGCGCGCGCTGGTGAAGCAAGTGGCGCCCCGGCTCAGGGACGACGCGGGCGCGGCCGGCTGCGGCTGCCGCGGCGCGCTGGAGCATGCGCTGATCACCGCGCCCGAGGCGCGCGATGCGCAAATGCTGGGCCGGCTGGATGCCGTGGCCGGGCGCCTGTTGAATCGAAAATGACGCAATAAGGGCAGGCCATGCCGATCAAATCGCTCATCCGCACCGTTCCCCACTATCCCAAGCAGGGCGTGATGTTTCGCGACATCACCACCCTGCTCAAGGACCCGGTCGGATTCCGCATCACCATCAACGAATTCGTGCACCGCTATACCGGAGCCAAAATCGACAAGATCGCCGGCATCGAGTCGCGCGGCTTCATCATCGGCGCGGCGCTGGCGTTCCAGCTGGGCGTGGGCTTCGTGCCGATACGCAAGAAAGGCAAGCTGCCGGCCGCGACCGTGGGGCACGACTACGAACTGGAGTACGGCTTCGACCGCATCGAGCTGCATGTCGATGCCATCGCCGAGGGCGAGCGCGTGCTGCTGGTGGACGATCTGATCGCCACCGGGGGCACGGCCGAGGCGGCGGTCAAGCTGATCGAAAAAATGGGCGGCACGGTCGTGGAAATATGCGCCGTGATCGACCTCCCCGACCTGGGCGGGAGCAAGCGCCTGCAAAAACTGAAACACAAGGTGTTCACCCTGTGCGAGTTCGAAGGCGACTGACCGCCAGCAGCGCGCCGGTCGATCAGGCATTACTTTCAGGAGGAGAACGAAGATGAAAAGCGGGTTGCGTTTACTGCTGTCGTGCGCATTGTCGGTGTTCTGGGTCGGCGTCGCGACGGCGCAGGGATTTCCATCCAAGCCGGTGCATATCGTGGTGCCGTTCACGCCAGGCGGCACCGCCGACGTGATGGCGCGGCTGATCGGACAGAAAATGTCCGAGGCGCTGGGGCAGCAGGTGCTGGTCGAGAACCGGCCCGGCGGCGGCACGGTGATCGGCACCGATTACGTTGCGCGCGCCGGCCGACGGCCACACCATGCTGCTGATGGCCAACAGTTTCACCATCAATCCCAACGTGCGCGCCAAGCTGCCCTACGACCCGCTCAAGGACTTCGCCCCGGTGACGATGCTGGTGAAATCGCCGCAGGTGCTGGTGGTGAACCCGGCGCTTGGGGTCAAGTCGCTGGCCGAGTTCAGCGCGCTGGTGAAGAGCAAGCCCGGAAAGCTCAGTCTGGCCACGGTCGGCCCCGCCACGACGCAGCACATCGCGAGCGAAATGCTGAAAGGCGTGATGAAACTCGACATGATCTACGTGCCCTACCCCGGCGGCGCGCCGGCCGCGGGCGCGCTCGCGGGCGGCCATGTGGACGCGGTGCTGGCCAATTATTCGGAAGTCGCGCAGCACATCCAGTCCGGGAAAGCCCGCGCCATCGCGGTCACCTCGGCGGAGCGCAC
>JAJZUN010000061.1 GCA_021848555.1 Pseudomonadota bacterium
ATCGGCATCGGCGAGGGCATAGACGACCTGCGCCCTTTCCTCGCGCAGGATTTCGCCGCCGCCTTGGTCGATTCGGACTGAGCCCGCGCTTGTACGCCCAGCCTCGATGATCAGCTTCAGCCAGGTACGCAAGAGTTATCGCGGCGGCCATGAGGCGCTGGCCGAACTCAGCTTCGCCATAGACAGCGGCGAGCTGGTGTTCATTACCGGCCGTTCCGGCGCGGGCAAGAGCACCCTGCTCAAGTTGATCCCTGCGATCGAGCGTCCGACCAGCGGCACCGTGCTGGTGAACGGCCAGAACATAGGCAGCATGCGCCGCGCCGCGATTCCCTACCTGCGGCGCAATCTCGGGCTCATATTCCAGGACCAGAAGCTGCTCTACGACCGCAGCGTGTTCGACAACGTCATGCTGCCGCTCGCCTTCACCGGCCATACCTATAAGGATGCGGCGCGGCGCGCGCGCGCCGCGCTGGACAAGGTGGGCCTGCTCGCACGGGAAAAGGCCAATCCGGTCACGCTCTCGGGCGGAGAGCAGCAGCGCCTGTGCATTGCGCGTGCCGTGGTGAACCGCCCCGGCATTCTGCTCGCCGACGAACCGACCGCCAGCCTGGACTCGACCTCGGCCGCCGAAGTCGTGGAAATGTTCCGCTCGTTCAACCAAGTCGGCGTGACCGTGCTGATCGCCACTCACGACGAAGCCCTGGTGCAGCGCCTCAATCCGCGCGTGCTCGCGCTCAAGCAAGGCAGGCTGGAGTCATGAGCAACTGGCTGCGCCAGCACTGGCAGACCCTGGTCCTGACGCTCAGGCGCCTCGGGCGCAGTCCTGGCGCCGCGCTGCTCAACGTCATGGTGATCGGCATTGCGCTGGCGCTGCCCCTGGGCGGCTACATGCTGCTGCAGAATCTGGGCGCGGTCGCGCACCGGGTCGCCGGTACGCCTCAAGTGAGCCTGTTCCTCGCCCGCGACGCGGACCAGGCCGACATCGCCGCGCTGCAAGCGCGCCTGAAGCAGCTTGCGGGCGTACGCGGGCTGCGCTTCATTTCGCGCGAGCAGGCGCTGCAGGACCTGAAGCAGTCGGAAAACTTCGCCGACGTGCTCTCCGCGCTGCAGACCAATCCCCTGCCCGACGCGTTCGTACTCGAGACCGCCGGCGGCGCGGCCGAGCTGGAACAGCTGGAACCGCAGCTCAAGGCCTTGCCCAAGGTCGCGCATGTGCAGCTCGATTCGGCCTGGGTAAAGCGGCTGGAAAGCCTGCTGCAGCTGGGGCGGACCGCGGTGCTGATCCTCGCCGCCTTGCTCGCCTGCGGCCTGGTCGCGGTGACGTTCAACACCATACGCCTGCAGATCCTGACGCAGAAGGACGAAATCGAAGTAAGCAAGCTGATCGGCGCGACCGACGCCTTCATCCGCCGCCCTTTCTTCCACCTGGGCCTGATCCAAGGCGCTCTGGGCGGCCTGGCGGCCCTCGCCATCGTGTACCTGTGCACGCTTGTCCTCAACCGCAGCATCGGCGAACTGGCTCAGCTTTACGGCTCGGACTTCAGGCTCAGCTTTTTCGGCCCCGGCGACTGCCTCGCGCTGCTGGCCTTTGCCGCTATACTGGGCTGGCTGGGCGCCTATATGTCAGTGAGCAGGCACTTATCTGGGATAGAGCCCAGATAAATGCATTGATCAGGCCGGTTCGGCACGGTGGCCACCAACTAATCTAGATAAATTCATTCCACTGAAATTTTTGGATGGAAACGACATAGATATCTGATTTCTGCCCAAAACCAACATTGATAACTGAACTATGCAAAAGACCTAAATTTGATCGGTATTGAACTTCGAACGTCAGATCGGTGAGTCGCTTATATCTCGGAAATTGGCAAGAACTTAGGGAAATCTATTTCAAGCCACGCCCGGATCTTGTTGTTGTCCTGAACAGAGATGGACCGTCGAAAACGCTTGAGTCGACCGACACACCGACATGACAACTTTTATGTGGCTTTTAAACCAGTTCGGTAATGCCCCGTGACCCTACTTCGATCGAGAATCCCCCGAGGCCTCCGTCTTTCAGCTCGCCGCCCATCGCTTTCAGGCTTTCTTCGCTGATCAGGTTGCGCAGCTTATGTTTGATTGCGAGGTACTCTGGCGTTGAGACCATCTCCGGCGTGCGCGGCCTGGGCAGTGGGATCGGAATCTCGGCCTTAATGAGCCCGGGGCGCGCGGTCATCACGTACACGCGGTCGGAAAGGAAGATGCTCTCGTCGATATCGTGGGTAATGAACAATACGGAGAGACGGAAGCGCTGCCACATATTGGTGAGGATCTGCTGCATCACGACGCGCGTCTGGGCATCGAGCGCGCCGAATGGTTCATCCATCAGCAGCACCTGCGGGCTGGTAGCGAGCGCGCGCACGATACCGACGCGCTGTTTCATCCCGCCCGAAAGTTGCTCCGGGTAATGATTTTCGAATGCGAGCAGGCCCGCGAGCCCGAGCAGGGTGCGCGCTGCTTGTTCGCGTTGGCTCTTGCCCATCCCTTGTTGCTTGAGCCCAAACTCCACGTTTCTGCATACCGTGAGCCAGGGGAACAGCGAATACTGCTGAAACACCATGCCGCGATCCGCGCCTGGTTTATCCGTGGTTTTGCCGTCGACGGTTACGAATCCTTCGCTGGGCCGCACGAAGCCTGCCACCACGTTGAGCAGTGTCGACTTACCGCAGCCGGAGGGGCCGATGATGGAGATGAATTCGCCTGGCCACACCTCCATCGACACATCGCTTACCGCTTCAATCGCCGCGCTATTACGACCGAAGCGCACCCGCAGGTGGTCGATTTGAATATGCCCGGTGCTGGGTTCCTTGCTTTTTAGCGGGATCATGTGCGGCCTCCATTGGCGTGAGCGGGCAGCCAGGGCATGAGCAAATTGCCGAGCAGGCGGATGCCGCCGCTGCACGCGAGGCCCAGCACGCCGATTACGATCATGCCGATAGCGATATCGGCATATTGAATCAGCGAGTAAGCTTCCCAGGTGAAGTAGCCCACGCCGAACTGACCGGAGATCATCTCCGCCGCGATCAGCGATACCCACGCCGCGCCCATGCCGATCGCCAGGCCGGTGAAGATGTGCGGTAGCGCGGCCGGCAAAATGACCTGTCGCAGCAGCGCCGGTTCCTTGGCGCCGAGGCAACGTCCGGCGCGCAGCAGCACCGGATCGACACTATTCACGCCGTGAATAGTGTTGAGCAAAATCGGAAAGAACGAGCCAAGGAAGGTGATGAACACGATGCTGGTCTCGTTGGTCGGCCAAAGCATGATAGACATCGGCACCCAAGCGATGGCTGGAACCGGTCTGAGTACCTCGAACACCGGCATCAGCAGGCCGCGCATGATGCGATATTGGCCGATCAACAAACCAAATGCGACACCGAGCCCGGTCGCAATGCCAAAACCCAACAGAATACGCCGCAGACTGATCCACATATTGCTGTAGAAGCGATCGCTATGCATCAGCGTGGTGGCATCCGCGAGCACCCCGCCCGGCGATGGAATATTGTCGAAACGGATGTAGAAATCCCAGCGATACTTGGTGGCGAAGTACCAGAACGCGACAAATAGACTGAGCGAGAGCGCCGCCAACAGCATGCTGGGCAATACGCCGCGTAGCCATGCAGCCAGGCGCTGCGCTGGCCACGGCGCGCGCGCCGTGGCTACGGGTTGTTCTGGCTTAGGCGCCAGCGCCAGATTCGGGGGGGCTGCCGCCACGCCATTTGGCGCGGCGCTATCGTAACCCGGGGTTAGCACAGGATGCATTTTTCTGGCGTCCTACTTTTTCGCGGCGGCCAACGCTTCCGTGTAGTCCGCCAACTTGCCGCCATGTTTCGCCACCCACGCTTGCGCATCTTTCTTCAGCATAAACGGCACGATCTCGGGCTTTTTCGGATTCTTGGTGTCGAGCGCGAAGAACGCTTTATCCACAAACAGTTTGATGCCGTAGGTCTTGTCGAATAAGTAGGCCACATCGATTTTTTTGCCTTGCGACAGGTCTTGCTTGATCGCGCTCAGCGTGCATACAGGCGAGCTGTATGCGGTCAGCGTGCCACCCTCGACCCACACTTCACCACCGGCGCGCGGCACTTTGATCGGTTTCTCGCATAGCGGGTCGATGCCGCCGATCTCGTAGCCCGCGTAGCTCGCCTTCTGCTTATCGTAGTCCAGGCCTTTTTCTTCGAATGCCTGTTTGATGTAAGTCTCGTTTACCCAAGCATCGGCATTGAACTCCTTCACCCGGCCCATGCGTTGTAGCACGCCCGTATCGTACTTGATGGCCTGGATCCATTTCGGCTTGATGGTCGGGTCCAAGGTGTGAATGCCGCTCGGGCCGAGAAAGAGGTAGACAACTTCTTTCTCTATTTTGGTCCATGCCGCAATCTGTTCCGCGGCCATCTTGGGGTCCTTGCGCACCCAATCGTTCGCATCCATTAAGGCCTTCAAGTACGCCACGACGAACTCAGGATACTTGTCCGCGAAATCCTTGCGTACCACGATGCCGTGGAAAGTGGGCACCTTGGTTTCAGTGCCGTCAAAAATCTTGCGCGCGAAGCCGCGGAAGGGCAGCAGTTCGGCAAAAGGAACAAAATCGGCGTGCGCGTCAATTTTGTGTTCCTGTAGATTCGTGGTGCCCACCTCGGGACTTTGGTTAGAAAGCGACCAGAAGTCGTCCTTCCAGCCGCGGTCTTCCATCGCCTTCAACAACATGCCGTGAGCGGCGGAACCGAACGGCACGGAGACTTGCTTGCCCTTGAGATCGGAAAGTTGGTAATAGGGCGAATCTTTATTCACGACCAAGCCGTTGCCGGAGCCATCTGCGTTGTAAGCGATAACCGCAACCAACTCGCTTCTGGTTTCCGGGCTGGATTGAAAAGTGGCGCCGTTCACCAACAACGGGTAGTCGCCCATCATGCCGATCTGCAGTTTGTCGGCGAGCATGCCGGAGGTTACAGGAGGACCCGAGGTAAAATTCTGCCAATCGATCTTGAATTGAATATCTTTGTATTTGCCGGTTTTGGGCAGATACTTTTCCAGCAAGCCCAGCTTATTGATCACGATGCCCGCAGTGACGGTATTGGTCGTGGTGTTTTGTATGCCGATGCCGACCGTGACGACTTCCGCCAGCGCGCTTGTGCTGCAAGCGGTAGCCAATGCAAGCGTTACGAGAAGCGTTTGTACACGCCGAGTGGAGCAGAGAGAGACAAGCGTTTTCATAGATCACCTTCCTTCTGATAAGTAATGCGTATCCGACTCATGCTTGCAAGTTGAGCAAGCTCTGTGCCAGCGAGAAAACGCCTATTTCCATAGCTATTCACGCATTTGTCGCTAGTCTGCTATTCAACCTGGTGCAAAGCGTGTGCCGCGCGCACTTCGCCAGTGCGTTATGCGACCTCTATTGTTTCCAGGTAGGCGTTGTAAGCCGGAACCCTCGGAATGTTCCGGATTCGTGTCTTGACCAAAGTTAGGTTGTTGGGGCTCTAGGCCCAGATAGGTCTTGCCGATCTTGCCGCGAAAAGGCAATTCCGGCAGGGGGAGCTTCGAACGATCACGATCTTTCTTAACCATGACTTGCTTCTCCTTTAGTCGTGTTTTCCTGGATGTCGGTGGGCAATGTCATAATCTCGTCCGCGAAACGCCCCTTGCGGAGGAGGCCCGCCATGGTCTTCATGGGACCGTCGATGTGCGTGAAGAACGCCTTGTAGCCGGCGCACAGGTAATTTAGCCCAGCCTCGCCGTCGGGCGTCTTGATGAATCGGTTGCGCGGGCATTCGCCGTAGCAGGCGAACAGCACCGGGCACTCCTTGCAATATTTCGGCAACGTGTCGTACTTGCTCTGGCCGAAGCGGCGCTGCTTCTCCGAAGTGACCAAGGTCCTGAGCGGGGTTTCCTTGACATTGCCCAGCCGGTGCTTTGGTTCGACAAAATGGTCGCAGGAGTAGACGTCGCCGTTGTGCTCCAGCGCCAGGGCGCTGCCGCAGGTCGGCGCGATGATGCAGGCGTTGTGCTGACCCAGCCAGCTGCCCAGCGCAACATCGAAGGTCGTCACGTATACCTTGCCGACGTCGCGCTGCACCCACTCGTCGAAGATAGTGCTCAGAAACCGGCCGAACTTCTCCGATTGCACCGTACGCTCGGTCACCAGGTTTCCTTCTTGCCTGTAGAGTGGCCGGTCCTTGCCTTTCAGGCCGCTCCAGCCCTGGTTGGCGAGGGTGATTGTGTGCTCGGTGGCGCGTTCGACGATGGGGATCAGCTGTATGTACTGGGCTTTCAACTCGTCGCGGAAAAAGTGGTACACCTCGAGCGGATGATCGGCGTTGGCGGCATGTATGGTGCAGAGGACGTTGACGTCGACGGCGTGCTTCTGCAGGCAGTTCCAGCCGCGCAGCACATCATCAAAGCTGCCCTCGCCTTGCTTGTCGATGCGGTAGGCGTCGTGCAGGGCGCGCGGTCCGTCGATGCTCAGCCCCACCAAGTAGTTGTGCTGCTTGAAGAACGCCGCCCACATGTCGTCGATCAACGTGCCGTTGGTCTGGATGGTGTGCAGGATGCGCTGGTGCGGCTTGCGGTACCGGTTCGCCAGTTCAACGGAACGCCGGAAGAAGTCCAGGCCGCGCAGCATCGGCTCGCCGCCTTGCCATGCGACGTGCACTTCCGGGCCCGCGGACGACTCGAGCAACTGCCGGATGTAGCTGTCCAGCGTCGCATCGTCCATCAGCGGGCTCTCGCGCTCCGCGTAGAGGTTCTCCTTCGACAGAAAAAAGCAGTACTTGCAACTCAGGTTGCAAGCCGCGCCCGCGGGCTTGGCCAGAAGGTGGAAATCCAGCGTGGCGTTAACCGGAAGCGTACCCTTAGCCGCGCGGCGCGCCTTCGCCCCGCCATCGCGGAGCGAAGGTTGGTCCGTTCCGCGGCCTTGCATGGCGGTTTCTTCCGTGGCTTGCGCGCTTGCCTTCTGTGCGGACATGAGTCTAGGAAACCGCTCCGGTTTTCGGTACGAAGTCGAGCGGCGATCCGGTCTGGATGCGCTGTTCTTGCTTGGTGCCAGCTCTCATTTAGAGCCGCCCCGTCAGCCGTCCATGAAACACGGAGCTGCGCTCGTCGAGACCGGTGAACGTGACGAGGGCACCGTGTTCACGGTACTTGGTTTCGATCGAATCCAGAGCCGCGACGCTCGAAGCATCCCAGATCTGAGAATGGGTGAGATCGACGGTGACCACCGCAGGATCGACCGCGTAGGAGAAGCGTTCGATGAGGTCGTTGCTGCTGCCGAAGAACAACGGCCCATGGATATCGTAGCGCACTGCCCGACCGTCGTCGCTGAGCGTGCGTACCGCGCGAATGACGTGCGCCACGCGACGCGCGAACATGACCATCGCTAGCACCACCCCGCCGACGACACCGAGAGCCAGGTTGCCCGTCCCCACCACGACCGCGACGGTGACGACCATGACAATCGTTTCGGGAATGGGCATCCGCTCGAGCGTCGACGGTCGCAGGCTGTGCCAGTCGACCGTCGTGATCGCGACGATCATCATCACGGCGGCAAGAGCAACCATCGGTATCTGTGCCATCACACCGCTGAGGGCCGTGACGAGCACGAGCAACACGAGGGCCGCCACGACCGTCGAAATGCGGGTGCGAGCCCGACCGATTTTCACGTTGACGATGGTCTGGCCTATCATCGCACATCCGGCGATGCCGCCGTAGAAGCCGGCGAGGATGTTCGCAACACCGAGCGCCCACGATTCACGGCCCTTGTGCGAGCGAGTATCCGTGAAGTCGTCGACCAGCTTGGCAGTCAGGAGGGTCTCTAGCAGTCCAACAAATGCGACGCTGAGCGCTGTCGGCCAGATGATCTGCAGTGTCTCGATGTTGAGCGGAACCAAAGAGGGTGTGATGCCCGGGAGACCCGCCGCCATTGGACCCTCGTCCCCGACGTTGGGCACTGCGAGGTGCGCGGTCATGACGATCGCGGTGACAACGACGATCGCGACAAGCGGCGCCGGAACTACCCTGGTGAATCGCGGCAGCATCAGAACGATCGCCACGGTGAGGACGAACAGTGGATAGACAAGCCAGGGCACGCCGAGGAGATGAGGAACCTGCGCGATGAAGATGAGGATGCCAAGGGCGTTCACGAAGCCGATCATCACCGAGCGCGGGATAAAACGCATGAGTCTGGCAAGTCCGGCCACGCCAAAAGCGATCTGGGCGACGCCAGCAAGGATGACCGTCGGAAGTACGTATTCGACACCGTGCACCTTCACCAGCGGTGCAATCACCAGCGCGACGGAGCCGGCGGCCGCCGTGATCATGGCGGGCCGTCCGCCGAGTACCGACATTGTCAAGGCCAGCACGATGGACGCGACGAGGCTCACCTTCGGATCGACACCGGCGATGACCGAGAACGAGATCACCTCGGGAATCAGGGCCAGAGTGGTGACGATCCCAGCAAGGACTTCACGACTGAGAAGACGTGGTGAATGGAGGGCAGCGAGCACAGACGGTGCGTCTTCAAGGCGCGACTGCACGGGTGTGCTATTTGGCACCTCCGCGTTGAGAACGCAGGCGAGCGTCGTTTGGTCGAGCATCGGCGTCGTGGCGGGAGCATTCATCGTGGCGCATGCATCAGACAACGCTCTCGACGCCTCTCGGCCCGATGTTCATGCCGAAGCCGGTCAGGCCAACATACTTGAGTTCGGAGCACATTGCGGCGAGGGGCTCCTCGCGGCAGAAATCGTTCGAACCCGTGAGGAAGCTGCCGCCCGGGCACCCAAATCATGTGTCCCCGGCCCGCTGTGTCATCCGCTCCGCGCGCCTTCGCCCCGCCATCGCGGAGCGAAGGTTGGTCCGTTCCGCGGCCTTGGATGGCGGTTTCTTCCGTGGCTTGCGCGCTTGCCTTCTGTGCGGACATGAGTCTAGGAAACCGCTCCGGTTTTCGGTACGAAGTCGAGCGGAGCGCCGGGCGGGATGAGCTGTTCTTTCTTGGTGCTGTCCTCGAATTCCTTTACGATTCGTTGGGCGTGCTGCATCACCCACCAGCGCACGTAGCGCTGGTTCACGGCCTCCCGTTCCTTCGGGTCCTCCTGCAGGTGAGTGATGCGGGCAAAGCCCAGCGGCAGTTCCGGATCGTGAAAGTGCTGCTGGCGTTTGAAGTTGATCTTGAAGTCCTTCCATTTGACGGCATGCAGCTCGTCCTTGAGCCATACCATGCAGGATTCGCGATTGGAAGTTTCCTGTTTACCCAGAAAGAAAGGACCCTGGTCTACGCCGTCTATCAGCCGGTCGGTTGGCCGTTTGCATCCGGCGAACCCTAGCAACGTCGTGAACATATCGGTGACGTGCACCATCTCGTTGCTCTCAGTTCCTGGCTTGATATGGCCAGGCCAGCGTATGAGGCACGGCGTACGAATTCCGCCTTCCGCCGAACTGAAATACGAGCCATCGAAGAAACCACCGGTTCCCCGCCCCGCCAGGTGATCTTCGGCTCCGTTATCACCACACATAACAACGATGGTGTTATCGGCGATCCCGAGCTTGTCGAGCTCGTCAACCAGCACGCCGAAGTCGTGGTCCAGCATCAGCAGGCAGTCACCCCAGTCGCCGTTGGTGCTGGC
This sequence comes from Pseudomonadota bacterium, assembly GCA_021848555.1. Next base: position 9,651 of record JAJZUN010000061.1, read on the forward strand.
TCCTTTGAATTCGTCGCGCGGGATCATCGGAAAATGCATTAGCGAATGATTGAAGTAGAGAAAGAACGGCTTGTCCGCAGCCACGCTGCGCTTCATGAAGTCCAGCCCGCGCTTCTGGTATTCGAGGTCACAGGTCTTCTTCGTTTCCAAGGTGAGCTGCTGATCCTTGAGCGGCCACACGCCTTCGCCTTTGCGACCCTCGTGCATGTAGGAGTAGCCGTCGCGCTCCGCCACGTAATGCGGATCTTCCAGCCACATGCATTCGTCGTAGGTGCGCAGCGGTCCGTACCACTCGTCAAAGCCATGATCCGTCGGCCAGCGCCCGTCTTCCGCGCCTATGTGCCACTTGCCGAGGCACGACGAAACGTAGCCGGCATCGGCAAGGATTTCGGCTATGGTCTTCTCCCATGCCACCAGTCCGCCCGCATTGCCGCCCAGGGCAATTGTGTGGTTGCCGGAGCGGATCGGGAAACGTCCGGTCATCAGGGCCGAACGGGTCGGCGTGCATTGCGGTTCGACGACATAGTGCGTCAGCTTGACGCCTTCCTTGGCGAACTGGTCCATGCGCTTGGTGTCGGCTCCACGCAGGATGCCGCCGCCGTAGCAACCCAGTTCGCCCATGCCTAGGTTATCGACATGGAAGAAGAGTACGTTTGGTTTTTTAGACAATTTGTGGAACCTCCGAGTTGAAGTTGGGAATGCGGGTGAGCGTCATTTCGTCGAGCATCGGCGTGGCCTTGTAAGTGCCGTCAAGAATCCGCGCGCGCAGGACTTCGCGAATGTGCGAGTACAAAGGCAT
>JAJZUN010000062.1 GCA_021848555.1 Pseudomonadota bacterium
GGGCGACCTGATCAACTATCTCGGCGACGATCCGCACACGCACAGCATCATGATCTACATGGAGTCGATAGGCGACGCGCGCTCGTTCATTTCCGCCGCGCGCGAGGTCGCGCTCACCAAGCCTATCATCGTGATCAAGGCCGGGCGCACGGCGGCGGCGGCCAAGGCCGCGGCCTCGCACACCGGCGCGCTCGCGGGCTCGGACGATGTGCTCGACGCGGTGTTCCGCCGCTGCGGCGTGCTGCGCGTCAACTCGATTTCCGACCTGTTCTACATGGCCGAAGTGCTGGCCAAGCAGCCGCGCCCGTCAGGGCCGCGCCTCACCATCGTCACCAACGCCGGCGGCCCCGGGGTGCTCGCCACCGACACCCTGATCGCCCTGGGCGGCGAACTGGCTGAATTGTCCGAATCGACGCTGCAGGCGCTGGACCAGGTGCTGCCGTCGCACTGGAGCCACGGCAACCCGATCGACATCCTCGGCGACGCCGACCCGGAGCGCTACGCGCTGGCGCTCGAGATTGCGGCCAAGGATCCGAACAGCGACGGCCTGCTGGTGGCCCTGACGCCGCAGGCGATGACCGATCCGACCGAAACCGCCAGGCGCCTGACGGCGTTCGCCATGACGCGGGGCAAACCGGTCATCGCGAGCTGGATGGGCGGCAAGGACGTGGTCGCCGGAGAGGGCATCCTGAATCAGGCGAATATCCCGACCTTCGGCTATCCGGATACCGCCGCGCGCATTTTCACCCTGATGTGGCGCTACGCCTATAACCTGCGCGGCCTGTACGAAACGCCGTTGCAGGTCGAGGCCGCGGCGGATGCGGCGCCGGACCGCGCGCGGGTCGAGCAGCTGATACACGCCGCGCGCGCAGCCGGACGCAGCCTGCTGTCCGAATTCGAGTCGAAACAGGTGCTCGCGGCCTACGGCATCCCGACCGTGCACACGCGCATTGCCGCGAGCGCAGACGAGGCGGTGCAGTGCGCGGCCGAGATGGGCTATCCGGTGGTGCTCAAACTGCACTCGCACACGATCACGCACAAGACCGATGTCGGCGGCGTGCAGCTGAACCTGGCCGACGCGGCGGCGGTCAAGCGCGCCTACCGCGCAATCGAATCGGGAGTGAAGGCGGTGCGCGGCGCGCCGGCCGGCGGCAAGCACTTTCTCGGCGTCACGGTGCAGCCCATGATCAAACTGGAGGGTTACGAGCTGATCATCGGCAGCAGCATCGATGCGCAATTCGGCCCGGTGCTGCTGTTCGGCGCAGGCGGGCAACTGGTCGAGGTGTTCCGCGACCGCGCCCTGTCCCTGCCGCCGCTCAACACCACGCTGGCGCGGCGCATGATGGAGCAGACGACGATACACAAAGCCCTGCTCGGGGTGCGCGGCCGCGCGCCGGTTGATCTCGATGCGCTGGCGCGGCTGATGGTGCGCTTCAGCCAGTTGGTGGTGGAACAGCGCTGGATCAAGGAGATCGATATCAACCCGCTGGTCGCGGGCAGCGCCGGCGGGCCGGGAGGCAGCGGCATCCTCGCGCTCGACGCGCGCGTCGTGCTGCACGGGCAGGACATGAGCGAGGCGCAATTGCCCCGGCTGGCGATACGGCCCTACCCGTCGCAATACGCTTCGGAATGGACCTCGAAGTCCGGCATGGCGGTCACCATCCGTCCGATCCGCCCCGAGGACGAGCCGCTGATGGTCAAGTTTCATGCCACGCTGTCGGAGGAAAGCGTGTACATGCGCTACTTCCATTACATCCAGTACAGCCAGCGCGTGGCGCACGAACGCCTGACCCGCCTGTGCTTTATCGACTACGACCGCGAGATGGCGCTGGTGGTGGAGCGCAAAGACCCGAAGACGGGCGAGAATTCGGTGCTCGCGATCGGGCGCCTCTCCAAGGTGCACCAGACCGCCGAGGCCGAGTTCGCGATACTCGTCAGCGACGCCTGGCAGGGTCACGGTTTCGGCGGGGAGCTGTTGCGCCGGCTGGTGCAGATCGGGCGCGATGAAAAGCTGCGGCGCATCGTGGCCACCATCCTGGCCGACAACGTCCCGATGCAGCGCGTCTCGCGCAAGACCGGATTCAAGCTGAAGCGGGCCGGATCGGAGTTCCAGGCCGAGCTGGACCTGGCCAAGGGCTGAGAGCTCCGCGCCCCCATCCTCACGGCGACGCCCATCATGGAATCCCGCTTGAACGAGCTCGAGGCGAAAATTAGCTTCGCCGAAGATTTGCTCGACGCGCTCAACCGCACGGTGTTCCGCCAGCAGCAGCAGATCGAGCAGTTGCAGCGCGATATCCGCGACCTGCGCCAGCAGCTGCAGGAAGCGGCGCCGGCGGAGGCGGGCAGCCTGGACAACGAGATTCCGCCGCACTACTGATGAACGTATAGAGGACATCGCATGGATACTGCATTCTGGCCGGCAACCAAACTCATACGCGCATTGCGCGCGAGGAAAATTGGCGCGCTCGAACTGCTCGAGCTCTATGCCGCGCGCATCGCGCAGCATGACCGTACGCTGAATGCGCTGTGCGTGCTCGATTTCGACGCGGCGCGAAAACGCGCGCGCAGCTTCGATCGCGCTTCGGGACGCGCGGGCGCCAATACCGGCCCGCTCGCCGGACTGCCGATGACGGTGAAGGAATCGTTCGACCTCGCGGGCCAGCCGACGACCTGGGGGCTCGCCGAGTACCGGCATGCGCGCGCTGCGAACAACGCTCTGGCGGTCGAGCGCCTGGCGCGCGCGGGCGCGAACGTGTTCGGCAAATCCAACGTGCCCACGCTGCTCGCCGACTGGGAGACCGACAACCCGGTGTACGGCAAGACGGTGAACCCGTGGAACCCGGCGCGCACCCCGGGCGGCTCCTCGGGCGGCGCGGCGGCGGCGCTTGCTGCGGGCCTCACCGGCCTCGAGGCCGGCAGCGACATCGGCGGCTCGATCCGCAATCCGGCTAACTACTGCGGCGTCTACGGCCACAAGCCCACCTGGGGCATCTGCTCGATGGAAGGCCATGCGCTGCCCGGCAGCGCGCATCCGGCGGACATTTCGGCGATCGGCCCGCTGGCGCGCAGCGCCTTCGATCTCGAACTAGCGCTCAAGATCATGGCCGGGCCGGATGCGATCGACGCTGCCGGCTGGAAGCTCGCGCTGCGAAAGCCCGCGCGCGCGAGCCTGCGCGGCCTGCGGGTCGCGGTGCTCGCCACGCACCCGACCGCGGAAACCGACGCCACGGTGCAGGCGGCCATCGGCCGGCTGGCGCAATTCCTCGCGCGCCAGGGCGCGAAAGTGTCGGAGCGCGCGCTGCCCGCTTTCGATCTGGGCGAGGCGCACCGCGTGTTCATCCAACTGTTGCGCGGTGCGACCTCCGCGCGGCAGACGCCGGAATTCTTCGCGCGCATGCTGCAGGCGAAGGCGAAGCTCGATCCGAAAGACGGCTCCTACTATGCGCAGATGGTGCGCGCCAACACGCAGCCGCACAAGGACTGGCTCGCGGCTTCCAACCGCCGCCACCAGATGCGCCTCGCGTGGGCGGAATTCTTCCGCGACTGGGACGTGCTGCTGTGCCCGAACGCGGCAAGCGCGGCCTTCCCGCATTCGATCCCGGGCGAGCGCTGGGAGCGCATGATTGCGGTAAACGGCAAGCCGCAGCCGGCGACGACCCAGATGTGGTGGGCGGGCATCGCGGGCATGTGCTATCTGCCCGGCACCGCTGCGCCCATCGGCCTGTCCCCCGAAGGCCTGCCGATCGGCGTGCAGATCGTCGGGCCGCAGTACGGCGACCTGACGACGATACGCGTGGCGCAACTGATCGAGCGCGAGTACTACGCGTTCGTGCCGCCGCCGGGCTACGCCTAGCCGCGGACCGGCGTGCTGGCAATGCATTAACTGCCCGGAGAGCCAGTAAAGACGGGCGTTTCGGAGATATCGCCCCGCGTGGGCAAGGCCATAGCCAAAGGAGCAGGAATAATGGGTCAACTCGCGGGCCGCAGGGCCCTGGTGGTGGCAGGGGCGGCCGGCATCGGACGCGCCTGCGTCGAGCGCTTCGCCGCCGAAGGCGCCAAGGTGGTGTTCTCGGACATCCATCGTGAGAACGGCGCGGCGCTCGAGCAAGCGCTGCGCGGGAGCGGGCATGAGGTATGGTTCCGCGCATCCGACGCCGGGGTGGCGGATCAGGTGCGAGCCTTGGTGGCGCAGGCCATCGGCCTTATGGGCGGGGTCGATCTGCTGCTCAACAACGCCGGCATCGCCGTGTCCAAGGATTTTCTCGACCTCTCCGACGACGATTTTGACCACACGGTGAACGTCAACCTTAAATCCGCCTACGTCGCCAGCCAGGCCGTCGGGCGCCACATGCTTGCCAGCGGCACGCGCGGCACCATCACCAGCATGTCCTCGGTCAACGCCGTGCTGAACATACCCAAGCTTCTCACCTACAACATCACCAAGGGCGGCCTCAACCAGTTGACGCGCAACCTCGCCATCCGGCTGGCGCCGCACGGCATCCGGGTCAACGCCATCGGCCCCGGCACCATCCTGACCGACCTGGTGAAGAAGACCATTTACACCTCGGACGCGGCCAAGGCGGCCGTGATGTCGCGCACGCCGATGGGGCGCGCAGGCGAAGTCGAAGAGATCGCCTCGATCGCGGTGTTTCTGGCCTCCGATGCCTCGTCGTATGTCACCGGGCAGGTCATCTACGCCGACGGCGGGCGGCTTCCGCTCAACTACACCGTGTAGGCGCGGCGGCGCCACGGCTCCCGCTAGATTGCCGTTCGGGAGCGGTGGTTTGTGCGCGGCAGATTCGCTGGCCTGCGCGCGAAAGCGGTCAATTCAATCCGAGAACCGTCTTGATCGCGACAGCCAGAACGTCGAACTGGTAAGGCTTGGACACATAGCCATCGGCCCCGCTGGTCATGCCCTGCAGCACATGTTCGGGGCTTGCGTGGCCCGTGAGCATGATAACGGGGACGGAGCCATACTTAGGGTGCTTCCGTATCTTCTGCAGAAGATCGAAGCCGCTGATTCCGGGCAGCCCCACGTCGAGCAGTATCAGATCGGGAAACGGCTGCTTCTGCAGTTCGGCGACTATGGTCTTGAAGTCGGACGCCGTGCGTACCGTATAGCCGTCCAAGGTGAGTTTCCTCGCCAGGATCTGCACCAACGGCACATCGTCGTCTATGCACAGGATGTAACGCTTGGCCCCAGGCGCGAGCGGTGCCACCTTTGCCGCCGGGCGCACGATGTTGATGCAATAGCCCGACTGCTGCAGCTTGACGGCTTCCTCGTTTACTTGCTTTCTCTGCGCTTCCGGAACCGTCGCCAATGACGGTGGGGCCTGCGGCCGGCCTTCAAATATGGCAGCGAACTCGTCGTCGTCGCTATCCGATGTTGCGTTCATGTCATTTCGGCGATAGGGAATTTGATCTCATATATTCTCGCACGTCCGGCTGACCGGTACCGCGCCGGCGCCGCTCAGGCCGCCGCCCGAGTCCTGTGTTCGATCGCGCTGGCGGCGAACAAGGCCTGTCCGGCCCAGTAGGTCAGGATGATGGCGAAGGCGGCGCCGGGCAGCGGCTGGGCGAAACGGTGTATCCCGATCAGGGTGTCGGAAAAGCCGAACAGCAGCGCGCCGGCAAGCGGGCCCCAGCGCGAGAGCGGATGCCCGCCCGGCTCCAGCGCGCAGGCGGCGGCGCGCCAGATCATCGCCGCGATCACGAGGACGTAGATCACCAGGGGCAGGGTCAGCGCGCCCGTACCGGGCAGCATCAGCCATAAGCCTGTTCCCGCGAACAGGCCCACGGGTGCGAGCAGCAGCGGGGCCGGCGTGCGATTCCATTGCAGGAAGGCGGCGACATACAGGCCGTGGCCGATGGCGAACGCGATCATACCGGGCAGAAACGCCCGCGGCAGCGCCAGGCACACATCGCCCACGGCGCCGGCCAGCAGACCCCAGGCCACCAGGCGTGCCGCGCCGGGTCCGGCCCGGCTCCAGACCGCGAGCGCGAGCGCGATCACCAGCCAGGGCTTGGTCAGCAGCTTGAGCCAGAACAGGTCCAGCGCCAGTCCGACCAAGTACAGGCAGGCCGCCAGCGCGGCAGAGACGACGAGCAGGACCGGGCGCATGTTTCTCCAGGAACGTTGCCTGGATTATGCCTCGCGCCGCCGGGTACCGCATCCGCCGGCGGCGCGGCGAAGCGCAGTATACTGGCACGCTTATGCGACCAGACCCGACAAGCAAGGCGATGCGCACCGGGACGGTGTATCTGGTTGGCGCCGGGCCGGGCGATCCGGAGTTGCTGACGCTGCGTGCCGCAAGGCTGCTGGGCGAGGCCGAGGTCATCGTCTACGACCGCCTGGTGTCGGCGCCCATCCTCGAACTGGGCCGCAGCGATGCGCAGCGCATCCATGCCGGCAAAGAGCGCGGCAACCACCCCGTCCCCCAGGGCGAGATCAACGCGCTGCTGATTCAATTGGCGCGCGAAGGCAAGCGCGTGCTGCGCTTGAAAGGCGGCGACCCGTTCGTGTTCGGCCGCGGCGGGGAGGAGGTCGAGGCGCTTGCCGGCGCCGGCATCCCGTTCGAGGTCGTTCCGGGCATCACCGCCGCCTGCGGGGTCGCGGCCTACAGCGGCATCCCGCTGACCCACCGCGACTACGCCGATTCCTGCCTGTTCGTCGCCGGCCACCTGAAGGACGGGGCGATGAATCTGGACTGGGCATCGCTCGCGCATCCACGGCGCACGCTGGTGGTGTACATGGGGCTGCTGGGCGTGGCCACGCTGTGCCGGGAACTTTGCGCCCACGGCCTGGCCGCGGCCACGCCGGCGGCGATCGTGCAGCGCGGCACCACGCCCGAGCAGCGCACCCTGGTCGGCACGCTGGCGACGCTGCCCCAGCTCGTGCTGGCCGCGGAACTCCAGCCGCCTACGCTGATTATCGTCGGCGACGTGGTGCGGCTGCAGCCGCGGCTCGGCTGGTATGAGCCCCCTGCGGCGCGCTGAGCTTGGCTACAATGGCAGGCCGTGGCAGGACCACTGCCGCATGACAAGGAAGCAATCATGAATTTCGACAAGGATCTGGATGCGCGCGGCCTGAACTGCCCGCTGCCGATATTGCGCGCGAAAAAGGCGCTGAACGAAATGCAAAGCGGCCAGGTGCTGCGCATCCTCGCGACCGATCCGGGCTCGGTCAAGGATTTCGAGGCTTTCTGCAAGCAGACCGGCAACGAACTGCTGTCGCACGCGGAGGCCGGCAAGGAATTCACGTTTTTCATGAAACGCAAATGAGCCTGCGCTGCAATGGCATCCGGGGCCGACATGGCTGACCAGCCGGATATCGCGCTGATCGAGCAAATCGTGCAGCGGCGGCTGGACGAAATCCTGCCGCAGAAAATCGAAGAGGCACTGGCGCAGATCAGGGCTGCGAAGACGCCTTCGATGACCATCATCGCCACCAAGGGCACGCTGGACTGGGCCTATCCGCCTTTCATCCTGGCTTCGACCGCGGCGGCACTGGGCTGGAACGTATCGATCTTCTTCACCTTCTACGGCCTGCAGTTGCTGCGCAAGGATCTGTCGGATCTCAGGATCAGCCCGCTGGGCAATCCGGGGATGCCGATGAAAATGCCCTTCGGCCCCGAATGGTTCAAGGGCCTGGCCTGGAACATCCCCAATCTGGTCCAGGCCGGCGTCCCCGGCTTCGAGGCGTTCGCGACCGCGCTCATGCGGCAGACGATGAAGAACAAGGGCGTGGTCGGCATCGCCGAATTGCGCGCGCTGTGCCTGGAAGCCGGCGTGAACCTGATCGGTTGCCAGATGACGGTGGATCTGTTCGGCTTCAGCCGCGAGGACTTCATCCCCGAGGTGCAAGAGTACTGCGGTGCCGCCACGTTTCTGCCGATGGCGCAGGCCGCGGACGTCACGCTGTTCGTCTAGGACGCCGCTGGCGCATCGGATCAACCGATGCGTTGCTGTACTATTACCGGCTTTCAGTCTAGAGTTTCGATTGCGTGCGCAATGAAGTGCAACCGGGAATCCCATCCGTAGTTGCCTAGGTCCGAGAACAAATGGCACAGATCACTTGGAACGAAAAGTTCAGCGTCGGGGTGGCGGAGATCGACCGGCAGCACAAGCGGCTGATGGGCATGATCAACGACCTGGACGAGGCGGTGAGTTCAGGCAAACGCAAGGATGCAATCAGCCGGATCCTGGATGAATTGATTATCTACACCGCGACGCATTTCAGAACGGAAGAGAAGTATTTCGACCAATTCGGGTATCCCGAGGGCGAAGAGCACAAAGACGAGCATGCGGTGTGCAACAAAATGGTCACCAAGTTCGTCAAGGACTACAACAGCGAGATTCAAGGCGGGAAACTGGCCGCGCTGACCGATGAAATCGTCAGCTTCCTCGGCATCTGGTGGAAGTACCACATCCTCGAAACCGACGCAAAGTACGTCAAGTTCTTCAGGGAACATGGATTGAAGTAAGCCGGAGGGGCATTTTGTATAGCGCGCTGCACGACCCCGCAGCCTGGACCCTGCCGCGGGTCCTCGCCGAGCAAGCGGCAAAGCGGTCCGACGCCACATGGATCACCGTCGTCGATGGCGAGTCCTTGAGTTTCGGGGCGGCCGATCGCGATGCGCGGCGCGTAGCGGGTCTTATCGCCAGTCTCGGCATCGATGCCGGCGAGCGCGTCGCAGTGCTGCTGCCCAACGGCCTCGATTTTGTCCGCGCCTGGATGGGCCTGGGCTATCTCGGCGCCACGGCGGTGCTGCTGAATACCGAACTGCGCGGCGCCTTCCTGCTGCACCAGATCAACAACTGCGGAGCCAGCCTGGCCATCGTCGATGCTGCGCTCATCGGCGCGGTGGAAGAAGTCTCGGGCAAGCTGACCGGCTTGCAGCGGATGCTGGTCGTGGGAGCAGCGCCGGCGAGCGCGGCCGCGCGGTTCGAGCGCGCGGCCTGGTCGGACTGGCGCGAGGCGCCTCCGAGAAACACCGCGCCGCCCGCACCGCAGGATATCGCCTGCGTGATGTACACCTCGGGCACCAGCGGTCCGGCCAAGGGGGTGTTGATGCCGCATGCGCACTGCTATCTTTACGGACTGGGCGCGATCGAGGCCGTGACGCTGCGGCCGGAGGACTGCTACTACATCGCGCTGCCGCTGTTTCACGCCAACGGCCTGCTGATGCAGCTCGGCGCCACGCTGATCGCCGGCGCGCGCGCTGTGGTGCGCCCGCGCTTCAGCGCCTCGGCCTGGCTTTCGGACATACGCGAGCACGCGGCCACGGTCACCAACGGACTGGGTGCCCTGGCGGCCTTCATCACGGCCCAGCCGCCTCGGCCCGAGGACCGCTCGCATCGGCTGCGGGCGATGATGAACGCGCCGAACTTCCCCGCGCACGAGGCGATCTTCCGCGAGCGCTTCGGAATCCGCGACGTCATTTCCGGATTCGGCATGACCGAGTGCAACATTCCCATCTGGGGTCGCCTGGGCCACTCGCGCCCCGGTGCCGCGGGCTGGGTGTACGACCGCCATTTCGAGGTCGTGATCGCGGACCCCGACACCGACCGGCCTGTGCCCGCCGGCAGTATCGGTGAAATCCTGGTCAGGCCCAGGACCGCCTGGGGTTTCATGGCCGGTTACCTCGACCTGCCCGAGAAGACCGTCGAGTCGTGGCGCAATCTTTGGTTCCATACCGGCGACGCCGGCATCATGGACGCCGAGGGCGTCGTGACCTTTGTCGACCGGCTCAAGGACTGCATCCGACGCCGCGGTGAAAACATCTCGGCTGCGGAAGTCGAGGCGGTCGTTTCCGGCCTGCCGGGCGTGGCCGAGGTCGCGGCCTATGCGGTGCCCTCCGATCTGCCGGGCGGAGAAGACGAGATCATGCTGGCGATAGTCCCCGAGGGCGCAGCTTCGTTTGATCCGGCGAAGCTGCTGGAACAGGCCGACCCGCTGCTGCCGCGCTACGCCAGACCGCGCTTCGTGGAACGCGTGGACGAACTGCCGAAAACCGCCACGGGCAAGGTTCAGCGCGCCGTGTTGCGCAAGCGCGGGATAGGTGCGGCCTGGGATCGCGAGCGAACTTCCTAGAGCGGCTGCGTGTTGCGTTCACGGGAGACCGATACCAGGCTGGAACAACTGCTTCCCACGATTGATCGCGGTCGATACCTGGCTGAAATTGGACGCCGCTTGTAATCGTCGGCCCCTTGGCAGGTCCGGTTGCGGACAGGACCCCAGAAAGCAATCGAGATCGAAAACAAGCGGCCTCGCGGCGAGCGGCGGCTTGCGGGTTCTACCGCGAATTCACCCTGTCGGCGTGCGCCGTGCAAAGGCGGCGCTTTCCAGTGGGTGCAAATCCCACCCGGCGAAATGCTCCAGCCGGAAGCAACCGGAGCGACTAAGGAGGTAACGAAATGGTTGAAGCCTTCGGTGAAGCGT
>JAJZUN010000063.1 GCA_021848555.1 Pseudomonadota bacterium
CCTACGTCACCTTCATCATGTTCCAGGCGGCGTACTACTGCGAAATCATGCGCGCCGGCATCCAGAGCATTTCGACCGGCCAGGTCGGCGCGGCGTACGCCGTGGGCCTCACCTACTGGCAAGCGATGAAACTGATCATCCTGCCGCAGGCGTTTCGCAACATGCTGCCCGTGCTCCTGACCCAGACCATCGTCCTGTTTCAGGACGTGTCGCTGGTATCGCTGCTGAACGTTACCGATTTCGTCGGCGCGGCAACCAAGATCGCGCAGCGCGACAGCCGCATCGTCGAGATGTACCTGTTCGTGGCCGTCGTCTATTTCATCCTGTGTTATGCGCTATCGTACATGGCGAAGCGCCTGCAGCAGAAGATAGCCATCGTGCACTGAGTTTTGCGCGAACACTGGCGTGATCGAAAACTGAGGAACAACGAACATGATAGAGATCAAGGACGTGAGCAAGTGGTACGGCAGCTTCCAGGTGCTCAAGCATTGCTCCACCCACGTCAACAAAGGCGAGGTGGTGGTGGTGTGCGGGCCGTCCGGCTCGGGCAAATCGACGCTGATCAAGACGGTCAACGCGCTCGAGCCGTTCCAGAAAGGCGAGATCACCGTCAATGGCGTCTCCGTCAACGACATCAAGACCGACCTGCCCAAGCTGCGCGCGAAAATCGGCATGGTGTTCCAGAACTTCGAGCTGTTCCCGCATATGAAGATCACTGAGAACCTGACCATAGGCCAGATCAAGGTCCTCAACCGCAGCCCGGACGAGGCCCGCGAGCGCGGGCTAAAGATGCTCGATCGCGTCGGCCTGATCGCGCAAAAAGATAAATTTCCCGGGCAGCTCTCCGGCGGCCAGCAGCAGCGCGTGGCCATCGCGCGCGCGCTGTCGATGGACCCGATCGCGATGCTGTTCGACGAGCCGACCTCGGCGCTCGATCCGGAGATGATCAACGAGGTGCTCGACGTGATGGTCGAGCTGGCGCAGGAAGGCATGACCATGATGTGCGTGACCCATGAGATGGGTTTCGCGCGCAAGGTGGCGCACCGCGTCATCTTCATGGACCACGGCAGCATCGTCGAAGACGCCACCAAGGAAGATTTCTTCGGCAAGCCGCGCTCGGACCGGGCGCAGCTGTTCCTGTCGAAAATCCTGCACCACTAGCATTCGCTAGCCGAACCTTACCGATTGAGGAGTTCAAATGGTCTTGCTCGAATTTTCCATGTCGCCATTGGATAAGGGCGACAGCCTCAGCCCGTACGTGGCGCGCTCCCTGGACATCATCGACAAGAGCGGACTGCCGTATCAGCTGACGCCGATGGGAACCATCATCGAAGGCGAGTGGGAGCAGGTGATGGCGGTGGTCGGCGCCTGCTTTCAGCGGATGCGCCAGGACTGCGGCCGGATTTCCACTTCGATGAAAATCGATTATCGCGCCGGCAAGAGCGGCCGCCTGAAAAGCAAGATCCGCTCGATAGAAAGCAAACTGGGCAGAACCCTTTCGACCTGATCATGCCAGACGACATCCAGACTCTGCGCCGCATCCTGCACGAGAACCGCGTGATCGCCGTGGTCGGGCTGTCGGCCAATTGGTACCGGCCCAGTTATTTCGCCGCGAAATACATGCTGCAGCACGGCTACACCGTCATTCCGGTCAACCCCGCCTACGCGGAAGTGCTGGGGCAAAAGTGCTATGCGAGCCTGCGCGACATCCCGGTCAAAGTGGATATCGTCGACTGTTTTCGCAAGACCGAGGAGATCCTGCCCATCGCCGAGGACGCGATCGCCATCGGCGCCAAAGTGCTGTGGCAGCAACTGGGTGTCACCAACGAAGCGGCGGCGCGCAAGGCCGAGGCCGCGGGCCTGGATTCGGTGATGAACCGCTGCGTCAAAATCGAGCACGCGCGCCTGTTCGGCGGCCTGAACTGGGCAGGGGTCAATACCGGCGTGATCTCCGCGAAGCGCCCGCGCTGGTTGCCTTACTAGGACATCGACAAGCATGGCAGACAGAGAATTCGGCTTCGGCACCCTGTGCCTGCACGCGGGGCAGATCCCCGACCCCGCCACCGGCGCACGCGCAGTGCCCATCTACCAGACCACCTCCTACGTGTTCGATTCGGCCGAGCACGCGGCGAGCCTGTTCAATCTGCAGACTTTCGGCAATGTCTATACGCGCCTGTCGAATCCGACCACGGCGGTGTTCGAAGAGCGCATGGCGGCGCTCGAAGGCGGACGGGCGGCGCTCGCGCTCGCCACCGGCCAGGCGGCGGAAATGACCGCCCTCCTGACGCTGTGCGAGCAGGGCGACGAAATCGTATCGGCCTCGACCCTGTACGGTGGCACCTACTCCCTGTTCGAAGTGAATTTCCGCAAGCTCGGCATCAATACGACGTTCGTCGATCCCGACGCGCCGGAGAATTTCCGCCGCGCGATAACGAAGAAAACCAAGGCGGTGTACGCCGAAACCCTCGGCAATCCGCTGATCAACGTGCTCGACATCGAGGCGGTGGCCAAGATCGCGCATGAGGCCGGCGTGCCGCTGATCGTCGACAACACCTTCGCCTCGCCGTATCTGTGCCGCCCGTTCGAGTTCGGCGCAGACATCGTGGTGCATTCGGCGACCAAGTACATCGGCGGGCACGGCACCACCATGGGCGGGGTATTGGTCGAGTCGGGGAAATTCCCCTGGGACAACGGCAACTTTCCCGGCATGACCGAGCCCTCGCGCGGCTATCACGGCGTGCGCTTCTACGAAACCTTCGGCGATTTCGGCTACACCATGAAAGCGCGCATGGAGACGCTCAGGACCTTCGGCCCGGCGCTGTCGCCGTTCAATGCCTGGATGCTGCTGCAAGGCCTGGAGACCCTGCATTTGCGCATGAAAGCGCATTGCGACAACGCGCTCAAGGTGGCGCAGTTCCTCGAGGCGCACGCGCAGGTGAACTGGGTAAACTATCCCGGCCTGCCCTCCAACCGTTACCATGCGCTGGCGAAGAAATACCTGCCGCGAGGCTGCGCCGGCATCATGACCTTCGGCGTCAAGGGCGGCGCCCGGGCCGGCGAAGCTTTCATCGACGCGGCGCAGTTCATGAGCCACCTCGCCAACGTCGGCGACGCGCGCACGCTGGTGATCCATCCGGCCTCGACCACCCACCGCCAGCTGTCGGAAGAGGAGCAGGTCAAGGCCGGCGTCACGCCCGACATGGTGCGCATCTCGGTCGGGCTGGAGGAAATCGATGATATCCTCTGGGACTTGGATCAGGCCCTGGCCGCGGCAGCGAAATCCTGAAATATCCGCGGCGACCAGCGGTCGATCTGTTGGCCGGCCTGGTCCTGACGACCTAACTCAAACTACTAAAGGATGTTCTGCATGTCCGCCTTCGACTGGCAGTTTCCCTATGCCTCCTACCGCAAGCCGATACTCGCGCGCAATATCGTGGCGACGGCGCAGCCGCTCGCTGCGCAGGCCGGCCTGTATACGCTGCAAAAAGGCGGCAGCGCCATGGATGCAGCCCTGGCAACCGCGATTGCGCTGACCGTACTGGAGCCGGTGTCCAACGGCATAGGCAGCGACGCGTTCGCCATCGTCTGGGACGGAAACAAGCTGCACGGCCTCAATGCGTCCGGCCGTTCGCCCGCCGCCTGGACAGCGGAATTCTTCAAAGACCACAAGACCATGCCGCAGCGCGGCTGGAACACGGTGAGCGTGCCCGGTTGCGTTTCGGCCTGGGTGGCGCTGTCGGAGCGCTTCGGCAAACTGCCTTTCGCCGAACTGTTCCAGCCGGCCATAGGCTATGCCCGCGACGGCTATCTGGTTTCGCCCACCATCGCCAAGCAGTGGGCCAACCAGGTGCCGGAACTGCAGGCGCAGCCCGGCTTCAAGGAAGCCTTCATGCCGCGCGGCCGCGCGCCGCTTCCGGGCGAGAAATTCAGCTTCCCCGACCAGGCGAAGACGCTGGAGCTGATCGCCAAGACCCGCGGCGAGGCCTATTACCGCGGCGAGATCGCGGAAAAAATTGCGGCTCACGCGAAACAGCACGGCGCGCTGATGGCCGCGACCGATTTCGCTGCGCATACTCCGGACTGGGTCGAACCGCTGGCGCAGGATTACCGCGGCTACACCCTGCACGAGCTGCCGCCCAACGGCCAGGGCATCGCGGCGCTGATGGCGCTGGGCATCCTGCAGCATTTCGATGTGGCGAGCTATCCGGTCGATTCCGCCGACAGCGTGCATCTGCAGATCGAGGCGATGAAACTCGCGTTCGCCGACGTCTACCGCTATGTGTCCGACCCGAAGACCATGACGGTGCGCAATGCCGAACTGCTGGACCCGGCGTATCTCGCCGCGCGCGCGAAACTGCTCGACCTCGCGCGGGCGCAGAACTTCAACCACGGCACGCCACCCAAGGGCGGCACGATTTATCTCACCGCAGCCGACGCGAGCGGCATGATGGTGTCTTTCATACAATCCAATTACATGGGCTTCGG
The DNA here is from genome assembly GCA_021848555.1 of Pseudomonadota bacterium. The sequence continues at coordinate 4,486 of JAJZUN010000063.1, forward strand.
CTCGGGCGTGGTGGTGCCGGGCACGGGAGTCAGCCTGCAGAACCGCGCCCACACCTTCAGCCTGCAGGCGGGGCATCCGAACCAGGTGGGACCGAGCAAGCGCCCGTTCCAGACCATCATCCCGGGCTTCGTCACCAAGGATGGAAAAGCGGTGATGAGCTTCGGCGTGATGGGCGGCAGCATGCAGCCGCAGGGCCACGCACAAGTGATGGTGCGACTCGCCGACTACGGACAGAATCCGCAGGCCTGCTCCGACGGCCCACGCTATCGCGTGGTCGAAGGCATGCGCGTCAACGTCGAGCCGGGGTTCTCCAAGGAAACGCTGGCGGAACTGGAGCGCCGCGGCCACCAGCTCGAGGAGCTGGCGCAGGGCTACCTCGATTTCGGCAGCGCGCAGCTTATCTACAAACTCGAAGACGGCTACCTGGGCGCCTCCGACCCGCGCCGCGACGGGCAGGCTGTCGGATTCTAAACACAGGAGATTTTTGTGCTGAAACTTTGGGGACGCAATAATTCGGTCAATGTGCAGAAAGCGATCTGGTGCCTGGAGGAGCTGAAGCTCCCCTACGAGCGCATCGACGCCGGCATGCAGTACGGCGTGGTGAACACGCCGGAATTCCGAAAAATGAATCCCAACGGCCTGGTCCCGGTGATCGAGGACGGCGGCGCGGTGATCTGGGAATCCAACGCCGTGGTGCGCTATCTAAGCGCGAAATACGGCAAGGGCACGCTGTGGGCGGAAGACCCGGCGGCGCGCGCGCAATCCGACAAATGGATGGACTGGTGCGCGACCGTATACTGGCCGCCGATGCGCGAAGTGTTCTGGGGCCTGATACGCACGCCGCCGGAAAAACGCAATCCGGAGATCATCGAAACCTCGCGCAAGAAAGCCGCTGAGGTTCTCGCGGTACTGGATGCCGCACTCGCCGGCCGCGACTACATCGCCGGCAGCCAACTCACCATTGGCGACATTCCGCTGGGCACCATCAGCTGGCGCTGGTTCGGCATAGAGATGGAGCGGCCGCCTCGGCCGAATGTCGAAGCCTGGTTCAAGCGCCTGTCCCAGCGCGAGGCGTTCAAGAAAAGCGTGCTGCTGCCGCTGAACTGAACCGCATGACTCAGGCACCATTCACCGGCAAGATCGCCGTCGTCACCGGCGCCGCCAGCGGCCTGGGCCTGGCGATCGCCGAGCGCCTCGCCGCCGGCGGCGCCAAGGTGGTGGTATCCGACATCAACGCCAGCGCCGGCAAAGAAGCGGCGGCCCGGCTGGGCGGCAGCTTCGTGCAAGCCGACATGGGCAGGCGCGCCGATTGCCGCGCGCTCATCGACCAGGTACTCACCGCCTACGGCACGGTGCACATCCTGGTCAACAATGCCGGGTTCCAGAACGTCGAGACCATAGAAGATTTCCCCGAGGACGTGTGGGACAAGATGCAGGCGGTGATGCTGACCGCGCCCTTTCTGCTGACCAAGTACGTCTGGCCGGCAATGAAAAAACAGCGCTGGGGACGCATTATCAACATCTCCTCCATCCACGGCCTTATCGCTTCGCCGAACAAGGTCGCCTATATCAGCGCCAAGCACGGACTGGTGGGGCTGACCAAGACCGCGGCGCTCGAAGGCGGCGCGTTCGGCATCACCGCCAACGCCATCTGCCCCGCCTACGTGCGCACGCCGCTGGTGGACAAGCAGATCGCCGACCAGGCACGCACCCGCGGCATCCCGCCCGAGGAAGTCATAGAAAAAATCATGCTCGAGCCGGCCGCGGTAAAACGCCTGATCGAACCGGCGGAGGTAGCCGAGTTCGCCGCCTATCTGTGCGGCGAGGGCGCCGGCGTGATCACCGGTGCCGCGCTGACCATGGATCTGGGGTGGACGGCGAGATAGGGGCACACCCCCCTTCAATCGACGTTTACCGCTACATCGAACTGAAGTAATCGAGCTTGTATGAAACCCGCGCACCGTCCTTGCTTTTATCCTTAACCGTGTTTTCTAAACGGATGCGCTTTTCATCTGTTTAGAAAACACGGTTGGCGCGCGTAGCGCGCAGGTTCTTTCGTCGATTGCGATGCAGCGTAAATGGCCGCTCGTGCCTGTGATGCACAGCAATTCAATTCTTGACTAAAGAGGCCAGGCGCGCGTCGCGCTCGTCCTTGGGTAGTCTGGCAAGCTCTTTCGCCGCGGTGTAGAACCGCGGCAGATCTCCGCCTTCGCGCGCCAGCAGCGCATTGAAAGCGGGAACCAGCTCGGTGTAAAGCGCCACCGAGACGAGGGTCGCATTATTGGGTTTACCCGCGAACCAGCGGTCGTAACCGGCGAACCCGCCCCATGAAATCTTGAGTTGCCGGTACTCCTCGTCCATTTCAGCGAATCGCTGCGCCTTGCCCAGGCGCTTTTGTTCCGGCGGCAGGTCCTGCCGGTAGTACTTTTTCATGATCGCCTGATACTTGACCAGCAGCGCCAGGAACTCGCGTTTCATGCCCTGCAGCCGCGCGTAGGCGGCACGCTCGCCTTCGTTTCCGCGTTGCGCGAGCCAGCGCGCCACACCGGCCTGCTCCACCGTGGCCGCAAAGGATTCATTGAAGCGGGTATCGTTCTTGACATACAGCACCTGGTGCGCGAGCTCGTGGAACATGAGGCGGGCGAGCTCGGCATCGGGATAACGGATGAAGGTGCTGAGGACCGGATCGTCGAACCAACCCAGGGTGGAGTACGCCGGCACCCCTCCGATGTAGACATCGTAACCGCGCTCGCGCTGCGCGGCGCCCTCGGCCTCAGCGTCGGCCTCGCCGAAGTAACCGCGGTAGCTGACGCAGCCGGCGACCGGAAAACAGGAGGTGACCGGCTCGACCGAGAATTCCGGCGCGGCGAACACGTTCCACAGGACGTAGCGCCGCCCCAGGTCGGCATAGCTCTTGTAGCTGCCGTTGTCGGGCAGCGCGAGTTCGCGGCTGGCAAACTCGCGCATGCGCACTACCGAGCGCAGCTTGTCTTTGATCGCGGCCGGCACCACCGCGCTGCGCAACTCGTCCTGTATGGGCGTGGCGCGACGCATCAGATCCAGCTGTCCGCGCACCGCCTGGGTGTAATAGCGCAGCGTGGCGCAGCCGCCCAGCAGGGGCAGGAGGACGGCAAGCAGCAACAGCCGGCGCGTGCGCATCAGCGCCCCTCGCGGCCGAGCGCGCCGCGGCCTCCGTGATCGAACACGCCGCGTTCGAGAAAAAACGCCAGTTCGCGCGCCGCGTGCGCCGAAACCAGCATGCCGCTGTGGCTGAGCGGCAGCACGATGCGGTCGCGCATTCCCATCGCTTCGGTTTCTTCCAGCCGCACCACGCCATCGTTGGTGCCTGGCAGGCGCACCAGCATGCGCCCCAGGCCCCAAGGGCGGCTGCCGGCGATCACGCCCAGTTCGCACCGGGGCCGGAACACCTCGGGCAGCTTGCGCCAGATGTCGCCGCTGGCGCCCAGCAGGCGCTTGCCCCCGGCCAGGCTTTCGAGGTGCCGTCCCGCCATGCATGAGCGCACCGGCGTGCCCATCAGCACCACGCGGCCGATGCGCTGCTCGCCGTGATTGCGCAAACAGCGCAGTACCACCAGCCCGCCCAGGCTGTAGCCGACCAGGTGGATCACCGGTTCCGGCAGTTCGGCCATGCGCGCGGCCAAGCGCCGCGCATGCGCGTCGAGGCTCTGCGCGATGGAGGGATAGGAGAATGTATAGGCCGCATAACCGCGGCGCGCAAGCCGCAGGCGCAGGCCTTGCATGGTCCAGCCGCCCAGCCACAGCCCGTGCACCAGGATGACGGCCTGGCGCGGCGACTCGTTCCGGAATGCCGGCCTGTTCATGTCCGATGCGCGCTCAGGAGCAGGCGCAAGCCGGCAAGCGCCGGCAGCAGGCAGAATGCGAAATAAGCCTTGCCGTAACTTCCGGCGAGGCCGACCACGAGACCGAACAGGGGCGGCGCCGCCAGCGCGCCGATGAAGGTCAGGAACTGCGTGCCGCCGGTGATCGCACCGACCAGGCCGGGGGGCGCGCGCCGCGCCACTTCCGCGAGATATACCCCGTTCCAGCCGACTGCGGACGCCCCGAACAGGACGCTCACCGCGATCACCGCCGGCAGCGGCCAGCCGGCGCCAAAACTTGCCACCCCCATGCCGGAAAGCGCCATCAGCACGCCCAACCATCCCAGCGTGCTGCGCGGCGACAGCCAGCGGTCGGACACCATCCCCCAGGCGATGCGCCCGACGATGCCGGCCGCGTGCGCCGAAGAGTAGACCAGGCCTGCGGCGACCAGGCCGTATCCGAGCTCCAGGTTCAGATAGGAAACGAAATAGGCGATGAGCGCGAGTTGCGCCGATCCGAATATCATCGAGACGATCGCCAACTCCAGCACCGGCGGATTGGCGAGCACCATGCCCAAGGGCGCGAATATATCCCGCGCAGAGGCCCTCCCGGCGCGCCCCCTCGCCGCAGAGTCCCCGGCGCGCGCCGGCTGGATCGCCAACGCCGCCAAGAGGCATAGCAGCGCCAGCGCCGCCGCACTCCAGCGCCAACCCACGAGCAGCACCAGCGACGGCACCACCACACCGGCAAGCGCGCCCCCCACGGGCACGCCGGTCTGCTTGATCGAGAATACCAGCGACATCATGCGCGGTGGTGCCGCGCTCGCGAGCATATGCGAACTCACCGGATTGACCAGGCCGTAGCCGGATCCGATCAGACCGGCAGCGGCGAACACCGCGGGCAGCGCCGCCCCGGTCCCCGCAGCGAGGCCCGCCGCGGCGAGGCAGACGCAGATCTGGCACACGCGCACCGCGCCGAAACGGACGATCAGGGCACCGCAGGCAAGTCCCGAGATCATTGCAAAAAGATATTCCAGCCCAACGAACCAGCCTATGCCCTGTGCGGAAACGCCCAGGTCCGGCGCGGCCACCGGTGCCATCACCGAAGGCGCGATCATCGCCATGGAAGTAATGGACTGCACTGCGAGCGTGATCGCCAGCGGCAGTACGACGCCGTTCATTTGTCGGGAGGCCGTTTCAATACAAGAGAGAAACCCGGAGTATAGCCGCTCGACCACCCCGGCCAGAATACGCGTCCGGGCTCACGGCCGCATTCGCAGGCGGACCCCGCGCTATGCCCCGCTCTCCCCTGCCAGCGCGCCTTCGGCGCGGGGAACTTCGTATATAATCGCGCAAAGTGCGGCCGCAGAACCGCCCCCAAGATTTCCAATAGACACCAACCCAGCAAGAGGAGACCGAGATGAGAAAATTAATCCAAGCATTGGGCGTCGCTGCACTGGTCGCCCTGTCCGCACCGCTCGCAGCGCAAAGCAAGATGAACATTTCCATCGCCACCGGCGGCACCGGCGGGGTGTATTACCCGCTGGGCGGCGGCATGGCGGCGGTGTTTTCCAAATTCATCCCCGGCATGGAAGCCACAGCCGAAGTCACCGGCGGCTCGGTCGACAACCTCAAGCTGATCGGCAGCGGCAAACCCTACATCGCGCTGACCATGGCCGACGCGACCCTGGACGCATACAAGGGCGAGGATAAGTTCAAGGGCAACAAGATCCCGGTGCGCACGCTGATGGTGCTGTATCCGAACCGCATGCACGTGGTGTCGGTCGAAGGCCGCGGCGTCAACAAGATCTCCGACTTGAAGGGCAAGCACGTATCCACCGGATCGCCGGGCAGCGCCACCGAAGTGATGGCCTTCCGCGTGATCGAGGCCGCCGGCCTGGACAAGGACAAGGACATGAAGCGCGAGCGCCTGGGCGTGGCCGAGTCGGTGAACGCAATGAAGGACGGCAAGATCGACGCTTTCTTCTGGGTCGGCGGCCTGCCTACGGCCGCGGTGACCGACCTCGCCAACACGCCCGGCACCAAGATCAAGATGATCGACCATGCGGAGGTAGTGCCGGCGATGAACAAGAAGTACGGCAACCTGTACG